>JADGQH010000097.1 GCA_017881985.1 Chloroflexota bacterium
GAACCGCGTCGGACCGCCCGCCGGGCGCGCGGGTGGAAATGGCGAGTGGCCCGAGGGTGAGCAGGGCGCCCGGATGGGGCGAGGTGGGCGGGCGTCGTCAGCCGGTGATCTCGGCGCGTTCCCCGAAGCCGGAGGCGACCACCAGCGAAGCCAGCAGCCAGACTGCAACCAGCACGAGGGCCGTGTCGGTGGACATGACCGGACCGCTGGACGAGGGCACCGGCGCGAACCCGGTGCTGCCACCGACGGCCGCGGTTGCCAGGTGAAACGGCATGTACTTCACGACGTCGGGCAGGAACAGCCCGGCGAAGGTCTCGCCGAAGTAGACGGCGATGCCGACACCGATCCCGGCCAGCTGGCTCCGAGCCAGGGTCGCCACGGCAAACCCGAGGGCGGCAGTCTCCGTGATCGCCACCCAGCCGCGGAGGAAGTGCTCCGGCAGGGCCTCGAGCGCTGCTCGATCGCCCATCCCGGAGAGGCCGATGCCCGCCACGCTCGCCCCGAGCGCGGCGGCGATGACGCCCACCAGGGCGGTGAAAAGGAACCCGACGGCCAGCACGACCGCGATCGCGGCGAATGTCGCGAGGAGGTACCGGCTCCGGCTCTCGCCGCGCGCCACGGCTGTCTTGAGCGTCCCCCAGGTCCACTCGGACCCGGCGATCGCGGCGCCGTAGATGACGGCGAACAGGCCGCCCAGCCCAAGGATGAAGCTCAGGATCTGGTTGTATGCCCCGGGAAACGTGATCAGCGCGAGGACGTTGCCCGTACGGCCGGGACCTCCTTCGACCGCGCCGCGGGTCGCCACCACCGCAACGTCGATCAGCACGAGCATGCCGGCCAGGAGGCCGAACGTGAGCAGGGTGGCCATCCGGGGAGCCAGCTTCCGGAGCGCCGAGACGAACAGTCTCATGAGAGAACCTCGGTGGGCGCCGGCTCGGTGGGCGCCAGCCGACCGGCCGAGGGATCGATCCCCGTGAAGATCCCGTCCGGGTCCGCCGAGCCCATCGTTCCGGTGAGGGCCAGGAAGAGCTCCTCCAGGTCGTTGCCGGAGCTGAGGCCGGATGCGTAGATCCCCGCCTCGGCCAGCGACCGGTTCACCTCGGCCGTTCGGCTGGGCGCGACCTGCACGGAGATCCAGCCCGGCTCGGTGGGAGACGGCGTGACCCGCTCGGGTGCGGTGAGCCTGACCAGCAGGGCCGACGCGGTCGCGACCTCGCCGGGCTGGACACGAACGCGGACGACGCCCTCCGACGCAAGCAGCTCCTCCATGGAGCCCTCTCGAACCAGCCGTCCGGCCGCGATGATCCCCACGACATCGGCCATCTGCTGGACCTCGGCGAGGAGGTGGCTCGACACGAAGACGGTCTTGCCGATCGAGGCGAGGTGGCGAAATGTCTCCCGGATCGCCACGATGCCCGCCGGGTCGAGCCCGTTGGAGGGCTCGTCGAGAAGGAGGAGCGCCGGGTCGTTGAGGAGCGCCCCGGCGATCCCCAGCCGCTGCTTCATCCCGAGCGAGTAGCGGGACACCGCGTCGGACGCGCGTTCGCGCAGGCCCACGATCTCGAGGACCTCGTCGATCCGCCGGCCGGGAGTCGGGGCGCCGCTGGCTGCGAGTGCGCGCAGGTTGTCCCGACCGGAGAGGTACGGGTAGAAGGCCGGGGATTCGACGAGCGCGCCGACGTCGAACAGGCGGTGCCGGTCGCGCCGCGTGAAGGGGCGCCCCAGCAGCTCGACGGCCCCGCCGTCCGCGTGGATCAGCCCGGTCAGGACGCGCATGGTCGTGGTCTTGCCCGCGCCGTTCGGGCCCAGGAACCCGTAGACCACGCCGCTCGGGACGCTCAGGTCCAGGCCGTCGAGCGCGAGGCGCGAGCCGTAGCTCTTCCGGAGCCCGCGGGTCGCGAGCGCCAGGCTCGGGTCGATCATCGGGATCGCCTCCCGCGTCTGCCGGATTGCTGGGGGACGTGGCTAGACATCGGGAGTGACCTCTTCGTGTGAGACGACGGCGGGCGTCGCCGCGATGGCCGAGATGCGCTCGGCGATGATCCGGAACAGGCGCCCCATGTCGCGCAGCTCGTCCGGTTCGAGCATGCCCAGGACCCGGGCGAGGCCGTCGCGCTGCATGCCGCGCATGCCGGCAACCAGGTCCAGGCCGCGACGCGTCAACCGGCACTCGACGACCCGCCGGTCGTCGGTCCGGTGCACGCGCTCCACGTAGCCCGGCCGCTCCAGCCGGTCGACGAACTGGGATGCGGTCGTGAGCGTCACCCCGAGGTGGCCTGCGACCTGGCCGATCGAGAGCGAGCCCCGCTGGGCAAGCTCGTGGATGAACCGGAGCTGGCCGAGGGTGAGCTCGCTGTCCATCCAGCCGGCGCCCGGGCCACCGGCCAGCATCACGCTGGTCGCATCCTCGACGAGATCGACGACGGCCTGGACGTCGGGTCGGATCGGAGGTGCTTCGCTCATAGACACATAGTGTGCATAGCAACACACTATGTGTCAAACGACGCACAATCGGCGACGCGGACGGGCGCGGGCGACGGAGCAGGAGCTGCGGCGATGGGACGGGACGTCGCGGCGGCCCGGTAGACTTCGCGGCGATGGTTGACCTCGCCGCCTGGACCCGCAGCCCCGTGCTCGAGGGCGAGCGGGTCCGCCTCGAGCCGCTCGATGCGCGCCACGTCCCGGGCCTCCTCGAGGCGGCTGACGACCCCGCGACGTGGACGTGGCTCTTCGGGCGGCTCGACGACCAGGCTGCCCTTCGGGCGTGGCTGGACGACGCCCTTCGCGCACGGGACGCCGGCACGGAGATGCCCTTCGCGACCCTCGATGCGAAGACGGGCCGCGTGGTGGGGAGCACCCGGTACCTGGCGATCGTGCCGGCCCATCGGCGCCTGGAGATCGGCTGGACGTGGCTCGCGCCGGCGACGTGGGGAACCGGGATCAACGTCGAGGCGAAGCTGCTCCTGCTGACGCACGCCTTCGATGAGCTGGGTGCGATGCGCGTCGAGCTGAAGACCGACGCCCGTAACGAGCGATCACGGGCGGCCATCCTTGCCCTCGGCGCCCAGTTCGAGGGCATCTTCCGCAAGCACATGCGGATGCCCGACGGCCGGATCCGCGACTCGGCCTGGTACGCGATCACGGACGATGACTGGCCCGCGGTGCGAACGCAGCTCGAGGCCCGGCTCGCGGCATCGAGATGACCGCCGACGACTCCGCCGGGCGACGTGGGCCGGCCAGCTGGGTCCCCGATCCCCTCTCGCCGGCCGACGGGGTCCCCGATCCCCTGCCATCCGGCGGCCTGGAGATCACGACCGTCGACTACCACGCGGGCGGCGAGCCGTTTCGGATTGTGACGGGCGGTGTCCGGGCGATCCCGGGTGCCACGATCCTGGAGAAGCGGCGCTGGGTCGCCGCGAACCTCGACCACGTGCGCAGGCTTCTCGTGAACGAGCCGCGGGGCCACGCCGACATGTATGGCTGCTTCGTGGTCGAGCCGAACGATGATGGCGCGGACCTGGGCGTCCTCTTCTTCCACAACGAGGGCTACTCCACCGCCTGCGGCCACGGCACGATCGCGCTCGTGACGTGGGCGCTCGAGAGCGGTCGCCTCCCGATGAGTGGCCCGGAGACGTCCGTCACAGTGGACGTCCCGTCGGGCCGCCTGGCCTGCATTGCACGCTGCGATGTCGAGGCTCGCCGGGTTCTCGGCGTGCGGTTCCGGAACGTGCCGGCGTTCGTGCTGGCAGAGGACGTGACGGTCGCCACGTCCGCCGGACCCGTCCGGATCGACGTGGCCTACGGCGGGGCGTTCTACGGGAGCGTGGACGTGCGATCGATCGGCCTCTCCGTCGACCGCGCCAGCCTGCCCCGGCTCATCGCCCTCCAGCGCGAGCTGCGGCCCGCCCTCGACGCGGCGCTGGACGTGGTGCACCCGGACGAACCCGAGCTGCGCGGCATCTACGGCATCACCTGGTGGCAGGACGAGACGTCCGCAGCGGGCGACGGGACGGCGCTGACCCAGCGCAACGTGACCGTCTTCGCGGATGGTGAGGTGGACCGCTCGCCCTGTGGCAGCGGGACATCGGCGCGCCTCGCGACCCTGCATGCGCAGGGCCGAGTCCGGACCGGCGAGGAGCTTCGCCACCTGAGCATCGTCGATTCGGTCTTCACGGGTCGTGTCGTGGGGACGGCGGTGGTCGCCGGGCGGCCGGCGGTGATCACCGAGGTGGAAGGGCGCGCCCACCCGACTGGGCGCCACACGTTCGTCCTCGACCCGGCGGACTCGATCGGAACGGGCTTTCTCCTCCGCTGAGCCGGGCCTGGCGTGGGATGATCCCCGGGCGACCGCCCGGCATCAGCTCGGCGTCGCGGCGCATCGCGAGGAGGGACCAGCGTGAAGGGGTTCGTCGCCAGCCTCATCGCCACGGGCGTCGCCCTCTGGGTGACCGCGCGGTTCGTCACGGGAATCACGATCCCCTCGTCGGCCTTCCACAAGCTCCCCGGCGACCTGGTCACCTTCGCGATCATCGCGCTCGTGTTCGGCATCGCGAACGGGCTCGTCAAGCCCGTGGTGAAGATGCTCTCGTTTCCGATCACGCTCCTGACGCTGGGCCTGGCCGGGATCGTCATCAACGCCGCCCTCTTCCTCGCCGCGGCCTGGGTCACGAACCAGGTCGGCGGCCACGTCAAGGTGGGCGACTTCCCCCCGACCCTGCTGACGCAGGCCACCGTGGTGGCTGCGCTGCTTGGCTCGATCGTCCTCGGCATCGTCTCGGCGATCGCGCGAATGATCATCCCGGACTGACCGGGTGGATCCCCGCGCACATGACGCGGCCGGCGACCGGCTGACGGCGCTCGCTCCCGCCCTTCGGGCGATCGCGCGACGGTTCGGAACGCCGACCTACGTCACCGACATCGTCGCGCTGGAGGCGGCCGCCGGAGCGGTCGGCGCGGCCTTCCCGGCACCCTGGGAGCGGCGCTACTCGCTGAAGGCGAACGACCTCCCGGCCATGGTTGCCCGCCTTGCCGGGCTGGGGTTCGGCGCGAACGTCGTCTCGCGCGGGGAGTGGGCCCTCGCGACGCGTGCCGGCATCCCGAACGCCGACATCACGCTCGAGGGGATCGGCAAGACCGATGCGGACCTGGCGGCCGCCGCCCGGGCCGCCGCCGCGGGCGTGCCGCTCCACTGGATCGCCCTGGAGTCGGCGGACGAAGCGGCCGCCCTGGCTCGTGCCGTCCTGGCCGTCCGGACGGCGGGCGGGCTCGCGGGGAACCGACCGAGCCCGGTTGCGGCCGGCGGCTGCGGTCCAGGTCCGGCCGACGTGGCGCTCCGCGTCGACGTGCTCCTGCGGCTCAACCCCGAAGTGGATCCCGAGACGCATCGCGGCCTGGCCACCGGCGCATCTGCCTCGAAGTTCGGGATGACCGCGGACGAGGTCACGGCCGCGATCGAGGCGGGCGGCGGCCCCGACGGGCCGCTCCGGTTCCGCGGCCTCCACCTCCATGTGGGATCCCAGCTCGGCGCCGCGGACGCGTGGCGGGACGCGGTGCGGCGCGCGCTGGCGCTGCTGGCGCTCCTGCGCGGGGGGCTGCCGACGTTCGACACGCTCGACGTGGGGGGTGGATTCCCCGTCGCGCCGCTCGGCGTGCCGGTCCCCGACCCGGGCCGCTTCGCGCGTGAGATGCCCGCGCTCCTCGCCGCCATCCCCGCCGACCGCCGGCCCGATCGCCTGGCCGTCGAGCCGGGCCGCATGCTCGTGGCGCGCGCGGGCTGGATCGTGGCGCGCGTCCTCCACGTCCGCGAGCGCATCGGACCATCCGCGGAGCCCGCCCGGCTCGAGCGGTCGGGGCCGCTGGGCCTCGCGGTGGTGCCGCGCGACGCACGCACGGAGGATCGAGCGGAGCGCCTGGTGGTGATCGACGCCGGGATGACCGAGCTGCTGCGGCCTGCGCTCTATGGTGCCGAGCACGGGGTCGTCGCGCTCACGTCACGAGGACGCACCGTGCGCCCGGCGCCGGAGGCCGTCCAGGCGTCCGCGTCCGCGGGCTGGAGCGCGGCGGTGGCCGATCGACGAGCGATCCGCGCGGCCCGCGACTCGGCCGCCGGGCTCTCGCCGCGGTTGGACGAGGCGGACGTCGCCACCGGCTGGCCGCTGGTCCGCGTCGACGGCCCGATCTGCGAGTCGACCGACACGTTCGGCGAGCATCGCCTGCCGCCCCTCCGGCGTGGCGACCTCGTGGCCATCCGTGACACGGGCGCGTACGGCGCGGCGATGCGCTCGGCATACAACGGCAGGCCGCGGCCCCCGGAGATCTTCGTCGAACCCGACGGCACGCTCACGCGTGCCCGCCGGCGCGGCGGCCTTGCGAGCCTCGGCTGACGACGGGCGCCGTCCGGCAGGTCCGACGCACCTTCCACGGTAGGATGGCGGCGTGAGCGACGGAGTCGATCCCCGCCATGTGCCCGCGTCGGAGCGCGACCGGTTCCGGGCGCGCCTGGCCTCGCGGCCGCTGGTCGCTGACGGCGCCACGGGCACGCTCCTCTTCTCGCGCGGGATCCCGCAGCGGGCCTGCCTCGATGAGCTGGTCCTCTCGCGGCCGGATCTCGTGGGCACCATCCATCGCGAGTATCTCGAGGCGGGCGCCGACGTCATCGAGACGGCCACGTTCGGCGCCAACCGGGTCCGGCTCGCGGGCTGGGGCCTGGGCGACCTCGCCGCGCGGATGAACCGGCGCGCGGCCCAGCTCGCGCGCGAGGCACGCGACGTCGCCGGGCGCGACGCCCTGGTCGCCGGGTCGATCGGACCGCTCGGCCGTCCCGCGCACGGCGACCTGGGAGTCGGCGATGCGGGCGCCCGGGCCGCATTCCGCGAGCAGCTCGACGGGCTCCTGGAGGGGGGCGTGGACCTGCTCATCCTCGAGACCTTCCACGACCTCGACCAGCTCCTCCTCGCGATCTCCGAGATCCGCGCGGCGACGGGCCTCCCGATCGTCGCCTCGATGACGTTCGGCGAGGAGCTCGGTCTGGCGGATGGCCGAACCCCGGAGCAGGCCGCGGCGCTCCTTGCCCGATCCGACGTCGACGTGCTCGGCGTCAACTGCGGGGTGGGCCCCAGCGCCTCGCTCGACGCGCTCGGCCGAATCGACCCGGGACGCCACGACCTGCCGGGATCGTTCATGCCGAACGCGGGGCTGCCCCAGCGAATCGAGGGGCAGTTCGTCTATGCCGCGAACCCGGCCTGGTTCGGCGAGGTCGTGCCCCTCGCCGTCGCCGCCGGTGCGCGCATCGTGGGCGGCTGCTGCGGGACCACGCCGGCCCACGTCGCCGCCATGCGCGCGGCCGTCGACCGCCTGGTCGCCGTGGAGGGCGCCTCGATCGAGGGCGCCGAGCCGCCCGGGGAAGCCGCGGGCGCGGACAGCCGTGCTCCAACCTCGCACCTCGCACGCCGGCCGGTGCGTGTCGAGACGCCTCGCGCGACGCCGCCTCCGGGGAACGAAGCCGGCGCAGTCGATGCACCGAGCCCGACGGCGCTCCTCCGGAAGCTCCGCGACGGCGAGTACGTGATCTCCGTGGAGATCGATCCTCCCCGCTCGATCCGGATCGAGCGCACCGTCGACGCCGCGCGGCTCCTGGCCGCGGCTGGGACCGACTGCGTCAACATCAGCGACTCGGCGATGGCGCGCGTCCGGATGGGGGCGCTCGCGGTCGCCTTCGGGATCCAGCACGACCTCGACCTCGAATGCGTGGTCCACCTGACCACCCGCGACCGGAACCTGATGGCCCTCGAATCGGAGCTGCTCGGTGCGCACGCGCTGGGCGTCCGGAACATCCTCGCCCTGACCGGCGACCCGCCGCGCGTGGGCGACTACCCGACCGGGACCGGTGTCTGGGACGTCGACTCGATCGGGCTCGTGCGGATCCTCGCCCGGCTCAACCGCGGCGAGGACGAGGCCGGTGCACCGATCGGGGGACCGGCAGGCTTCACGATCGCCTGCGCGCTGGACCCCACGGCGGAGGAGCCCGCCCGCGAGTGGGACCGGCTCGAGCAGAAGCTTGCGGCGGGCGCCCACCTCGTCATGACGCAGCCGCTCTACGACGCGGGGCAGGTCGAGGCGATGCTCCGCGTGGCGCGGCGCAGGTTCGGGCCGGGCGGCTTCCCGGTCCCGGTGCTCCTCGGCATCCTGCCGCTCCAGTCGAGCCGGCACGCCGAGTTCCTCCACCACGAGGTCCCCGGGATCACGATCCCCGACTCGACGCGGGCAGCGATGCGCGACGCCGGTGAGGCTGCGGCGGAGGTCGGCCTGGAGACCGCGCTGGCACTGCTCCGCGACGTCGGGAGCGCGGTGGCCGGCACGTACGTGATGCCGTCCTTCGGGCGCTACGAGCAGGCGGCGGAGCTGGTGCGTCGCCTGCGTGCCCAATCACGCGCGGTCGCGCCGGACGCCGGACAGGCGGTCGCGTCGACCATCGGACCGGGTGCCGCGCGCCCCGCCGCGCTCGGCTAGACTCCGGTCCATGGGAGCCACCGACACGATGGAGCTGTTCTTCGAGCAGCTGAACGGGGGGTCGCGCGAGGGCGCGGTCGCGCTGATGGACGAGCGGATCGAGATGCGGATCCACGTGGGCGAGAACGCCCGGACGCTGCGCGGCCTGGACCAGGTGAGCGGCTGGTTCCTCCGCGCCGACGCCGGCCTGAAGATGATCCCGGGTGCCGTGCAGGACATGGGGAACACCTACCAAGCGGACCTGCTCGTCGTGCGGCCCGGCGCCGAGTCGCAGCATCTCGACGCCGCGTTCCGTGTCGAGGCCGGCAAGATCACCTCGATCAACCTGACGCCGCGGCGCTGACCCGCCTGCGGCGCTGACCCGCCTGCGCTTCGGTCGCTACGGGGCGGGCGTGATCGCCCCGTCGGTGATCGCCGGCGCGACAGCCGGCGGGATCACGAGCTGATCGCCGAGATTCAGCCTGTCCGGGTTCTTGATCTGCGGGTTGGCCTTCACGATCGCGTCGACCGTGACCCCGAACTTCACCGCGAGCCGCGAGAGCACGTCGCCGGCCTTGACAACGTAGATCGTGGGGCTCGGTGACGGGACCGGCGTGATCGACGGCGCCACGGTCGCGGCCGCCGAGGCGCTCGCGGCAGGAGCCGGGCTGGACGACGCGCCATTGCCGCTCGTGAAGACGCGCAGCAGGAAGGGTGTCGCGAAGAGCGCCAGGCCGACGATCAGCACGATCAGCCCGTAGAGGACCGGGCGCGGCAGCGCCGCGACACGCCCGCCGCTCGACTTGAGCGACGGATACGCCTCGAAGCGCCGGGGCCGCTCCCATGAAGGCGCCGAGGGATCGGCCCCGGCCCGCTCGGGGCCCGGGCCCAGGGCCCGATCGGCGCCGGGTTCGGGTCGTCGATCGCGGCCACGCCCGGCCCCCGCGATCGGGCGTCGCGTCGGCCCTCCGGGGATCGAACCTGCCGCCCCCGGCCATGCCCGTTCGGTCGCTGGCCTCGCGTGGAGTCCGTCCGTCTCGTCCGGCAGGTCGACGCCTCCGCTCGCGCGGACGGGTCGCGCGGCGCGGCCCGCGAGGAACGCCGGTGTGGCCGGCACCGCCGGGATCGATCCGGGCTCGCGGTCGACGCCGGCGGCGGGATCCGCCGGCCCGGGCGCCTGGCCGATGGACGGGCCGCCCGAGGCTGCGAGGCCGCCGGAAGCTGTGAGGGCACCGAGCGCCGAGCCGGACCACGCACCGAGGCCCGGGCTCCCGGTTTCATCGAATCCGGCGTCATCCTCGACCTCGGGGGCGTCGTCGCGAGTGGAGCGCGGGTCCGGACGGCCGACCGGCTCGTCTCCGGGGTCAGCTTCGCCGGCGCGAACGACGGCGCCCGCATCGGGTGCCCACGGCGGCGGCGCCGTCCACTCGGCCCGTCGCTGGCGACCCGACGTCGTCGGCGCGGCCTGGGGCGCTGTGGGTCGGCCGGCCGCCGAAGCGGCTCGGTCGGCGTCGCGGCGCGCCGTCGGCGCCTCGCGAAGCGTCCGGATCGGCTCGTCCTTCGGTGGGGCAGCCTCGCGTCGCGCCCAATCGATGAACGTGGGGCAGCCCGCAAACGCGGACGAAAGGCAGTAGGCGGCCTGATGGGCGAGCGCCCGCGATGCCCCCGGGCTCTCCGCGAAGCAGCGGTGCCGGTGATCGGGCACGCTCGACCGGAAGTCGCGATCCTCGTCGTACGCGACGAACGGACACACGAACTCTCGCTCGGTTCCCATGGCGCTGCGCTCGGTCATCCCGCCGATCATACCGGGGATGCCGGTGCCCGGACGGCCCGGACGCGGCCGCCCGCGACTAGTGGGCACCCTCCACGATCTCGTCGCAGACCTGGTCCATCGCGGCCGGGAGCGTGCAGGTGATCTTGAGGGCCGACGGGAAGTCCGTGCCCGAGCCGGCGGCGCCGGTGCCCGGGTCGAACACCAGCAACCCGAGCGCGCGGTACCGACCCCCGGAGGG
>JADGQH010000326.1 GCA_017881985.1 Chloroflexota bacterium
CGACAGGGCCCGCGCCTACGAGCTCTACGTCGAGCTGATCCGGGGCAGGATGCCCGCGATCGGCGGCGTGCGCGAGTTCCTTTCCGACGCCCGCGACGCCGGGCTCCGACTCGCGGTGGCGACGGGTTCCGGTCGCCCGAAGCTGGACGCCAACCTCGCGGCAATCGCCGTCCCTGAGCGCACCTTTGACGTCGTCGTGTCCGCCGAGCAGATCGCTCGCAAGAAACCGGACCCGGAGACGTTCCTGCGCGCGATCGAGCGTCTTGACGTTCCAGCCGCGCGCTGCCTCGTCGTGGAGGATGCCCGAAACGGAGTCCTCGCGGGACGCGCGGCGGGTTGTGACGTGTTCGGGATCACCTCGTCGCTGCCGGAGCCCGTCCTGCGCGCCGCGGGGGCGTTCGCCGTCGCCGCCGACTTCACGGCGGTCCCGGCCGAGGTTCGATCAGCCCTGGGGCTCGGCTGACCCGGGCGTCGAAGCCCGGCCTTCGGCCATTGGCGTCCCGCCGACCAGACCTGCGGCCATCACCGCGGGGCCCTGCCCATGGTCAACGTGGGCAACGCGGCGGTGCTGCAGTCTCAGACAGGCTTGCCGATGTCGGTGTTGCCGAAGGGTCGCTTGAAGACGTACTGCGCGCCTCCATCGGGAGCCGCCGAGAACCCAACCAGCTCCCACCCATTCGTGCCCATGAAGCCAAGCACGGCGGGCGCCTGGACGTTCGCCGTGAACTTCAGGAGGTTCGTCGCCGAAGCCCCTTCGGTCAGCAGGTCGCCGAACCAGCCCTTGGCTCGCGCCACGAACCCGTCGCCCTGACCCCAGTAGAACCTGACTGTCACGTCACTCGAAGGACCCGAGAACGTGCATTCCGCGTACTCCCATTGGGTTGCCGCAGTCATCTGTACCTCCGGCGAAGTGCCCACTCAGGGTCGACGGGTTGGGAAATCCCGTCCGACGTCATCGCAAGGCAGGATACGCGACCCGCTCGTGGGAAATGCGCCTGAGCATCGGCGCCCGTCATGACCGGCTTCGGTACCAGAGGAGCCCGCCCAGGTACGCGACGGCGAAGACCGCGCCGACCCAGGCGTAGGGAATCGAGTCGCCGCCGCTGAACTGGGTCACCAGGAACGCTCCCACGAGGACGACCGCGATGAGCTGGCCGGCGAGCGAGAGGGCCCGCAGATTGATCGACTCCCAGCGCTCGTCCCGGGGCAGGCCCGAGAGGAGGCTGGCCATGTCCGACCTCGACTGGAGCACGCGCAGCGCAATCGCGTAGCCGGCGACGATGACGAAGGCCACGGCCGCCTGTCCCAGGCTGGCGTGGCGGCCCAGCAACGCCGCTGCCATCAGGAGGCCGAGGACGAAGCCGACCGCCGGCACGACCCACTTAGACATGTTCGTCGCCATGGAAGATCTCCTCGATAGGTCGACCGAAAAGCCGGGCGATCGCGAAGGCGAGCGGCAGTGAGGGCAGATAGCGGCCGGTCTCGATCGCGTTGACCGTCTGGCGCGAGACGCGCAGCTCCTGGGCGAGCTGGCCCTGGCTGAGGCCACGGCTCTCACGCAGCTGGCGCACCCCGTTCGTCATGCTGTCAAGGTAGCTTGTCACCGCGGCGCGTGTCAAGGACGTTTGTCACCCCGGATCGGACCGATCGGCCCCCTGGTCAGCCGGCTCCCCCGGATCGTTTCTTCGTCCCGGTGGCGACGGAGATCTCGCGCTACGGTCCGGAATAGTCGATGTCGAGCACCCGGAATACCTGTCCGCCGGGAGCGGCGAAGTAGACGTGGTTGCTGCCCGGGTGACGGAACTCGGCGACTCCAGCCTGTCGCAGGGCTGCCTGCACCGCATCGACGTCCGGCGTCCTGAACTCGATCCACGCCCCTCGAAAGGCGCTCCGGTCGTCGATCGGCTCGACCGGTGATACCGCTGGAGCCAGGTCGCTGAACTCAACGCTGAAGGCGCTGCCATCACCGAAACGCACAAGCACGATCGGGTGCGCTCGTCCGAAATCGAGCTCGGCAACGTTGCAGTTGAGTACGTCGCGAAACAGCGCGCTGAACGCCTCGCGCACGCTCGGCTGCACAAACAGGTGGACGCGCGCGCCAAGTCGGACGATCCGGGCTTCGCCAGTCACCGCATTGTCTCGCTTTGACTTCGATATCCCCCGGCGGCCAGCGGCCGTCCCTGGGAGCGTACCGCAGTGGCCGTGCTCCCACCCTTCCCGGGAAGGTGAGCTCGCGCCTCAAGAGCGGCCGGGCAACCACGGCGACGAGGACACGGCAGAAATCTCTCGGCGATCAGGTCGCCGCTGCGGACGACGAGAACGCGGTCGAGGACCTCCGTCATCGAACCGTCATGAGGCCGTCGTACCTGCGTCATCCCGGGAGACCACGCTCGGGGCCGACCCGGAGGCGTTTCCGGGCAGACTCGAGGAGATCTCGCCGTATGCGTCGCAGGTTGATAACAGGACTCGGACTCCTGGCAGCCCTTCTGTCCTTCAGCGTTCCCGTGACTGTTGCCGCGCACGACTTCGATGGCGTGAGCACCGTTTACACGATGACCAACTCCGCGGCCGGCAATGCCGTCCTTGCCTATGCGCGGGCGGCCGACGGCAGCCTCAGCCTGCGCGGAACCTTCCCCACGGGCGGCCTGGGCACGGGCGCCGGTCTCGGCTCCCAGGGCGCGGTGACGCTCAGCGCCGATGGTCGGTGGCTGGCCGCCGTCGACGCCGGCAGCAACGACGTGGCGTTGTTCGCCGTCGGGCCCAAGGGCGACCTGCGGCTCGCCGACAGCGTCGCATCCGGGGGCGCGAGCCCGATCAGCGTCACGCTTCACGGTCCCAGCCTCTACGTCCTCAACGCGGGCGGCAGCGGCAACATCGCAGGCTTCGCCCGGATCGGGCGGCACCTCGTCGCGCTCCCCGGTTCGATCCAGCCACTGAGCGGGGCGGGCACGTCGCCCGAGGAGATCGCCTTCAGCCCCGACGGGGGTTTGCTCGTGGTCACCGAGAAGGGCGCCGGCGAGATCGTCACCTACCGCGTCGGCCACTTCGGGATCGCCGGCGCGCCGAACGTCTCTGCCTCGGCCGGAGCTGCCCCGTACGGCTTCGCCTTCGACGGTGGCGGCCGGCTCTTCGTCACGGAGGCAGCCGGCAGCGCGCTCTCCTCCTACTCGGTGTCGCCGGGCGGCGTGCCGAGCGTGATCTCGGCTTCCATCGCCAACGGTCAGCAGGCGGCCTGCTGGGTGACCCTCACGCC
>JADGQH010000327.1 GCA_017881985.1 Chloroflexota bacterium
CGGAACGCCTGCGAGAGCTCGGCGCGCTCCTCGCCCAGGCCCACCATGATCGAGCTCTTGGTGTTGGCCGCCCGGCCCAGCTCGGCCGCGTATGCCTTCGCGCGTTGGAGCACGCCCAGGCTGCGGTCGTAGCGGGCACGCTTCCGGACGGGGGCCTGCAGCCGCTCGACCGTCTCCACGTTGTGGTTGAGGATGTCGGGGCCGGCCTCCATCACCGTCCGCAGCGGCGCCTCCGCGCCGTTGAAGTCGGGGATGAGCACCTCGACACCCATCCCGGGGCAGCGATCGCGCAGGCGCCGGATCGTCTCCGCGAAGACGCTCGCGCCGCCGTCGGGCAGGTCGTCGCGGGCGACCGAGGTGACGACGACGTGCTCGAGACCCATCGCAGCGACCGCCTCCGCCACACGGCGCGGCTCGTCGGGGTCGAACCAGGTCGGACGGCCGGTCTTGATGGCGCAGAACCCGCAGGCCCGTGTGCAGGTGTCGCCGAGGATCATCACGGTGGCGGTCCGCTGGTCCCAGCACTCCCCGATGTTCGGGCAGCGGGCCTCCTCGCAGACCGTGTTCAGGTTGAGGCCGCGGACCAGGCGGCGCAGGTCCTGGTACTCGTCGCCGGCGCCGATCTTCGCCTTGAGCCACTCCGGGTGGCGACGCGTCGACGGCGCGCTGTCTCCGGCCCTCGGCGCGGCCAGTTCCGGCGCCCCACCGATCGCGATGGACAGCACGGCTCCCGCGCCGTGGCCGTCGTGGCCGGCGACGGGCGGGGTGAAGATCGGCAGCTCGCGGCTCATCGCCGTCCAGTGTAGGGCGCCCGCCCGTTCGGGCCCGGCCTCAACAACCCGTCGCCACGTGATATGCGTAGCCGGCCATGGCACCGTCGCTCCAGACCATCACCTCCTGCCGGGCGCGCCCGTCGGGCGTGTTCTCCAGGAGCACCAAAAAGAGGTGGTCGAGTCGATATCCGCTGTCGACGTACGAGACGCCATCGATCAGCCCGGGCCGGACCGTGTCGGTCCGCAGGTAGAGCCGGCCGTCGTAGCGCAGCCAGTTCGGATAGGTCTCGACCTGGGCGATGGCGTTCACGTCCGGACAGGAGTCGAGGCGCTGCCCGGATGTCACCGTGGCGGTTGGGCCGGTCCACGTCGACACCGTCCGCTCGCGCACCCAGTCGCCGCCGAGCTTGGCGCCGATCGCCGCGAGGACGATGACGGCGACCACGATCGTCAGCCGGGTCGCGATCGGGTGCCAGGCGAGGTCGTCGAGGAAGGCAAGGCGACGCCGGCGGCGAGGCTGGAGCTGGATCTCGCGCCCCGCCCGCAGCACGCGCACGAGGCTCGAGTAGCGGTCACGATCACCGACGATCCGGTCGCGCCGCGCGGCCCGCTCGGCGATCGACATCCGCTCGCGCTCCCGCTCGAGGCTCCCCTCCGGGACGTCGCTGCGCGGGTCCGCCACCGTGCCTCCTAGTAGATCGGCGTGTCCGGGCCGATGCCTTCCAGCCACGCCTTCACGTCGCGGAGGAAGAACCCCGCCTGTGCGCCGTCATTCGCGCGGTGGTCGATCCCGATCACCATGTTCATCACGGGCCGGATGGCGATGACGTCGCCCTGGGGCGTCTCGAGCACGACCGGCCGCTTCGTGATCGCCTCCATGGTGAGGATCGCGACCTCGGGGACGTTGATGATCGGCATCGTCAGGTTGCTGCCGAACCAGCCCGTGTTGTCCACCGTGAAGGTCCCGCCGCCGAAGTCGTCAGTTCGGAACCGGTTGGCCCGAGCGCGGACCGCAAGCTCGGCGACGGCGCGGTTGATCCCGTTGATGGAGAGCTGGTCCACGTCCCGGACGATCGGCACGATCAGGCCATCATCCACGGCAACGGCGACGCCCAGGTTGACGCGGCGGCGGGCCAGCAGCCCGTCATCGGTCCAGGTCGCGTTGAACGTCGGCTGGCGGCGGAGCGCCTCGACGACGGCCTTCATCACGAACGGCACGTAGCTGAGGGGGATCCCTTCCCGCGCCTGGTAGTCGCGTTTCGCGGAGTCGCGAAGGCGGACCAGGTTCGTGACGTCCACCTCGACGTGGACGTAGGCATGCGGTACGAGGAGCGCCCGCGTCATCTGCGCGGCGATCCCCTTCCGCATCTTCGTCATCGGCACGAGGACCTCGTCCGCGCCCGGCGGGAAGACGACGACGGGGCCGGTCGACGTTGGTGCCGGGCGCGCCGACGGTGCAGGCGTCCCGGCGGCGGGGGACATGGCTCGTGCGGCGGCGGGCGCAGTCGTGGGACCTGCGGGCGCGACGATCGCCGGAGCGGTGCCCCCGGTCCGGATGGTCTCGACTACCGCGAGCACGTCGTCACGGGTGATCCGGCCTCCCCCGCCTGTGCCGGGGACCTGGGCGGCCGACAGGCCGTGCTCGCGGAGCAGCCGACGGACGGCCGGGGTCATGCGCGCATCGGGGTCGCCGTGCTCGGGGAGCGTCGGTGGGGCCGAGTCGGGCACGGTCGGGGTGGCGAGAGGTGCTTGCGGCGCCTCGGCGCGCGCGGCTCGCGTCGGCACGGCTTCGGCGGACGCCGCGTTGGGCGCGGTCGCGGAAGCCGCGGCCGGAGAAGGCACGGAGGCGGCCGCCGTGTCCGCGTCGGAGGTCTCGATCTCCGCGATCTCGGCGTTGTTCGGGACGGTTGCGCCCTCCTCCGCCAGGATCGCGGTCAGGATCCCCGCAAACGGCGACGGCACCTCCGCGTTCACCTTGTCGGTGACCACCTCGACGATCGGCTCGTACTTCTCGACCCGATCCCCGGGCTTCTTGAGCCACCGGCCGATGGTACCCTCGGCGACGCTCTCGCCGAGCTGCGGCATCGTCACCTTTGCCACGGAGTCCCTCCTCCACGGGACGGAGTCCCGCGTCTCGTATTCGTTACGCGCCGGGCGCCGCGCCCGGTTCAGCGACGCCCAAGCCCCGCTAGTGTGGCCCATCCCGCGCTCGACGGCATGCGGGAGTCCTGATGCGAGCCGTCCCGGGAGCGAGGTCGCCGAACGGCCCGGTTTCCATCAGCCGGCCTGATGACCATCAGGCCGGCTGATCAAATCGCAGGACGTCGCGCTCGGTTCCACGACGAAACCGGGTTTCGGCGCAGAAGTCGTGCTCAGCGGCCCGAAATCCATCAGCAGGCCTGATGACCATCAGGCCGGCTGATCAAAGACGGCAGCCGCACGGTCGCGGCGGCCCGTTGGCGGCCG
>JADGQH010000098.1 GCA_017881985.1 Chloroflexota bacterium
CACCGCGTGGGCCGTGCGCGAGCCACCCGCCAGCGCGATCCCGAGCAGGAAGCCGGGCGGGATCTCGGCGGTGACCGACGGCGGCAGGTCGTCGCAGACAGCGATCGACGGGACGGCCGGCAGGTCGAGGACCTCACCCCGCAGGACGCGGCAGATGCGCGCCCCCACGTCGCGCACGTCAGCGGCGCGGGCGGACAGGATCTCGTCGTCGAGCGCGGCGAGGAGCTCGGCCGCCGCCGCCGCGGCCGCTCGGACGGCTTCGGCCGGATCGCCGGTCTCGCCGGCCCGCCGAATCGCGTCCTCCACGAGCCTGGGATCGAGGGCCATCATCGACTGCGCGTCGAAGATGGCCGACTCCTGCTCGCGCCCGAGATCGCGCAGTCGGCTCGCGAGCGAGTCGAGCTGGCGGGCGGTCTCGGCCGCAGCCGCCTCGATCGCGTCGGCCGGACGCTGGCCCGACAGCGGACGGCTGGCGGCGGCCCCGGGCATCGGCTCATCTGCGTCGAACCGCCAGACGGGGCCGATGGCGATCCCGGGTGCTCCCGCGACGCCGGAGAGACGCACCGGGCCGGTCACCCCTCGAGCTCCTCCCCCAGGCCGCTGGCAAACAGGTCGTGGAGGACGGTGATCGCCTGCTCCTCATCCGGTCCGTCGGCGGTGAGCCGCACGATGTGGCCGCGGCCGGCGCCGCTCCCCATCACCGCCAGGATGCTCTTCGCGTTCGCCGCTGCCGAGCCGGTCGTCACGTTCTGGACGGTGATCGCCGACGTGAAGCGGGCCGCCGTCTTGACGAACAGGGCGGCCGGACGAGCGTGGAGCCCGGATGGGTTGCGGACCTCGATGTCGTCGGCGCGCATGTGGCGTCTCCTCGGTGTAGGGAACGGGCGGCCCAGACAGACTGCACGAACATGCCCCGCCGTGCTTGGCCGCCGTGCACAGGCGCACGCTCGCACGCCGCACCACGGAAGGATGGCCGGCCGAGAGGTGGACATGCTCCGGGCGGCGCACGACGCGACGAACCCCGGTCGTCGGTTGACGACCGGGGTTCGTCGGTGCAGCCGGAGAGCGATCTTGGAGGACGCGTCCGCTGCCCGAAAGCAGACGGCCGCGCCCGGGTGGCCTACGGGTAGAGGCCGCGAAGGGCGGTGGTATCGGCGACGCGCTTGACCGCGACCAGGTAGGCGGCGGTCCGCATGTTGACCTCCTCGAGGAGGGACATGGCAAGGACCTCGCCGAAGGAGCGATCCATGATCTCCTTGAGCTTCGCGTTGACGACCGTCTCGCTCCAGTGGTCCCGGTTGAGGTCCTGGACCCACTCGAAGTAGCTGACGGTGACGCCGCCGGCGTTGGCGAGGATGTCCGGGATCATGAAGACGCCCTTCTTCGCCAGGATCTCGTCCGCCTCGGGCGTCGTCGGGCCGTTGGCGGCCTCGGCGATGATCTTCGCCTTGACGTTCTTCGCGTTGGCGGCGGTGATCTGGTTCTCGTATGCAGCCGGGATCAGGATGTCGACGTCGAGCTCGAGGAGCTCGCCATTGGTGATCTTCGTGCTGCCGGGGAACCCGACGACGGTGCCGTGCTCCTGCTTCCAGGCGAGGACCTTCTCGATGTCGAGACCGGTCGGCTTGTGGATCCCGCCCTGCGTGTCGGAGACGGCCACGACCGTCGATCCCTCGTCGCGCATGAGCCGCGCGGCGATCGACCCCGCGTTCCCGAAGCCCTGGACCGCGGCGGTGGTCTTCGTGAGGTCCACGCCGAGGTGCTTGGCAGCGGCCACGACCGTGTAGACGCATCCGCGGGCCGTGGCCTCGTTGCGCCCCTCGGACCCGCCGAGGCTGATGGGCTTGCCGGTCACGACGCCCGGGACCGTGTACCCGGCGTGCATCGAGTACGTATCCATCATCCAGGCCATGATCTGCGGCGTCGTGTTGACGTCCGGGGCCGGGATGTCGCGCTCGGGGCCGATCAGGACGCTGATCTCCGTGGTGTAGCGCCGGGTGAGCGCCTCGAGCTCCTTGAGCGAGAGCTTCTTGGGGTCGACGATGACGCCGCCCTTGCCGCCGCCGTAGGGGATGCCGACGACCGCGCATTTCCAGGTCATCCACATCGCGAGGGCCTTGACCTCGTCAATGCTGACGTCCTGGTGGTAGCGGATGCCGCCCTTGGCCGGCCCGCGGCCCAGGTTGTGCTGGACGCGATAGCCGGTGAAGACGCGGACCGTCCCGTCGTCCATCTTGACGGGGAAGGTCACGGTGAGGGCTCGGCGGGGCTCGCGAAGGACCTGGCGGATGCCCGGGTCCAGCTTCAGGTGCTCGGCCGCGAGGTCGAACTGCTGCTGGGCGACGGCCCACGGGTTGATCGTCGCGGCGACCTGTTCGGTGGTCATGGAGCGGAGGTCCTCCTGCTCGGTCGCCCGGGACGCCGGGACGACCGCTGCGATCGCCGCCCCTCCGGGGCGGCCACGCTGCCGCCTCCGGGACGGCTGCCGGTCGGGACGTTGCGGACCCGCCTCGCGGGACCGTCCTCCACGACGGAATGTTGAGTTGGGCCGATCATCCGGCCCGGTCCTGTCCCGCGGCGAGTGCCGAACGGGGACGCAGGCTCCGGGCGGAATGGCCCGGTCACCGACAGCAATGGTACCGAAACCGGCCCGTATCCGCTTCGCAACCATTGGTCCGGGTCCCGGAGAGGACCTGCGGTTCATCGGTCCGGTCCGCCCGGCGCGCCCAGGGCGCGGGGCCGCCCCCGAGCCTCTGCGCCCGAGCAGCCGGCCTCCCGAGCAGCCGGCCTTCGCGCCGGACCAGCCGGGTTCAGCGCCGAAGCAGCATCACCGCGCCGACGGCGCCGGGGCCGAGGTGGGGTCCGACCGACGGGCCCACCGTCTGGATGCTCACGAACGCCGGGTCCACGCCGCCGGGCAGGGCGGCCACGACGGTGTCGCGGAACGCCTCGATGTCGTCCGTGACCGTCTGGAGGATCGCGATCCGTTCCACCGGGCGCGCGGTGAGCAGCTCGATCACGCGCTCGCGGGCCCGGGCGCGGGTCCGGACCCGGTCGGCCGTCTCCACCAGGCCGTCCACGACCGTGATGATCGGCTTGACCGAGAGCATCGTCCCGATCGCGGCCCGGGCCGCGGAGAGGCGGCCGCCCTTGCGGAGGTACTCGAGGGTGTCGAGCGCGACATAGAGGTCCAGGTCCGCAGCCCGTTCGCGGATCGTGGCCGCGATCGCCGCGCCGGTCCGCCCGGCCGCCGCCAGCTCGGCGGCGAGCATCGCGAGGTGTCCCGTCCCCATCGAGGCCGAGGTCGAGTCCACGACGTGGATCTCGCGGCCGGGGTGCTGCTGCGCCCCGACCTCCGCGCTCGCAAATGTCCCGGACAGCCGGCTGCCGACGGTCACGCAGACGACCGATTCCGCCCCCGCGGCGAACGCGTCCGAGAACGCCTCCGCGAAGGCGCCAGGCGCGGCCGCGGCGGTTGTCGGGAACGGGGCGTCCGGGGCGAGCATCCGCGCCCAGAAGTCCGCCGTGGAGAGGTCCACGCCGGACCGATACTCGTGCGTCCCGAAGCGGACGAGGAGGGGCACGACCCGGATCCCCATCGCGTCGGCGATCGGGAGCGGCAGGTCCGAGGCGGAATCGGTCACGATCGCGACGTTGGGCATCCCCGAATGATAGGGGCGCCGGGGACCGTCTCCGCGCCGCGGGCGCCGATGTCCGGCCCGGGTGGCCACGTGCCGACACGGCCCCGCGGGCCGGGAGCCTACGAATCGGGCGCGGCTGCGGGCACGGGTGGGGGCAGGGTGAGCATGTTCAGGTGGTGCTCGACCGTTCGAAGCCGCCAGAGGGGCAGGACGGCGATCGCCAGCATCACCAGCGTCGCCACGAGGAGGCCGTCGATCCCGCTCACGTCAGCGGCGACGCCGCCGGCGATGCTGCCGGTGATCTGGCCGAGGGCCAGGAAGACCGAGTAGAGCCCCATGATCGCGCCCCGATCGCGCGGGTACGGCTCGGACATGTCCGCGAGCAACCCGAGCGCCGCGGGCGTGGCGCCGGCGAGGACGAACAGCCCGCCCACGACGGGCACCATCAGGACGGCCGTCACGATCGCCGGCATGCCCGCGCCATGGTTGATCGCCACGGCCGCGGCGACGAGCGCCGCGCCGCCCCCGAGCCCGTAGAAGATGATCGTGGTCCGGCGCAGCTTCTTGAAGCGGTTCCCCCAGTAGACGAGGCCGGCGAGGAACACGAGCATGCCGACGGCCAGCCCGGCGCTCACGAGGAGCGGCGACACGCCGGCCATCAGGCGCTGGTCGGCATAGCGCGGGTCGGGCGCCTTGACGAGCTGAAAGATCGACTGGGAGGTCCACAGGCCGATCGCCGCATTGACCGCGATCCAGGTCGGCGCCAGCAGCCAGACATGGGCCCCGGACAGGATCTCCAGGTAGCGCGCCAGGCTCGTCCGCTGCTCGTGCTCGTGGCCCCCGTGGTCCGCACGTGGGTCGGCCACGCCGAACCGGTAGATTGCCCACGAGACGCCGTAGATGAGCGCGTTCACGAAGAAGGCCTCGCGATGGAGGAGCGTCCAGAGCGGCCCGGCTGCCACGATTCCCGCGCCCAGGCCGGCCAGCGTGGCGGCCTCGAATCGGGCGACCGCCTTCCCGCGCAGGCCCTCGTCGCCCATCGTCGCGATCGCGATGAAGCCGAGGATGGAGGGCACGCTCGCCGCCGTTGAGGCGCCCTCCAGCCAGCGGGTGCCGCCGAGCAGCCAGAGGTTCGTCGTGATCCCGGTGAGGATGACCGCTACCGCCCCGAAGGCAGGACCGAGCTGCATGATCCGGTGGTAGCCGAAGCGATCGGCAAGCGGCCCGAACAGGGGCGAGAGGACCAGCTCGGCCGCGAAGAACGAGGCCGTGAAGATCGCCACCGTGATGGACGACACCGGCTCGCCGCCGTGCTTCGGCAGGTCCGCCAGGTAGTAGACGAGCATCGCGCCGGTCAGGCCCGTGCTGAATCGGAGCGTCAGCGTCCCAAGGACGACGGACCAGACCGAGCGTGCCATCGGTGCAGGGTACCCGGCATGGGCCGCCGGGGCAGCCCTAGAATGCGACGAGATGGATGCCGTCCGACCACTTGCGCCCGCCCCGCTCGCTCGCGGCGGGTCCGGGGCCGTGGTCGCGCCGCACCACCTGGCCACCGCGGCCGGCCTTGGCATCCTCCGATCGGGCGGAAGCGCCGTCGACGCCGCGATCGCCACGAACGCGGTCCTGGGTGTCGTCATGGGCGAGGCCTGCGGCCTCGGCGGCGACGCGTTCTGGCTCGTGTGGGACGAGGCGGCCGGCGCCCAGGCCGCGCTCAACGGGTCGGGACGCGCGCCCGCGAGCGTCGACCCCGCCCGGCTTCGCGCCAGCGGGCTCGCAGCGCTCCCCTTCCGCGGGCCGCTCACGATCACCGTCCCGGGTGCCGTCCGATCGTGGGCCGACGCGCACGCCCGCTGGGGGCGTCTGCCCGTCGCCGCGCTGCTCGCCCCCGCCATCGAGCTGGCCCGGGACGGCTTCCCCGCTGACGAGCTCTTCACCCGGGCCGTGGAGGGATCCGCCCGGGTCTTCGACGTCGAGCTTGGCTCGCTCGCCCACGGGTTCCTACAGGTCTACCGGCCCGGCGGGCGGCCCTGGCGCCTGGGCGAACGGGTCCGCCTGCCCGCGCTCGCGGCGACGCTGGAGCGGCTCGCCACGGTCGGGCTCGACGACTTCTACGAGGGCGAGATCGCGGCGCGGCAGGCCGCGGCGCTCGCGGCGGCTGGCGCCGCGTGCGCCCGGTCGGACCTGGCGGCCCACGCGTCAACCTGGGAGACGCCGCTGGCCCTCGACTATCGCGGCATCACTGCGACCACGCACCCGCCCAACAGCTCGGGCGTGATCGGCCTGGAGGTCCTGAACATCCTGCGGGCGCTCCCGGCACCGAGTCCCGCCGACTTCGTCCCCGGCGGCGGGGGCGTCACTGCCGGCCCCGATCTGCGCTGGGTCCACCTCGGGATCGAGGCGACGAAGCTGGCCCTCGCCGATCGCGACGCCCACCTGACGGACCCGGCCTTCGGCTCGATCCCGGTAGATCGCCTGCTGGACCCGGCGTACGGGGCCGAGCTGGCCGGGTGGATCGATGCCAGCCATGCCGCTGACCCGCCTCCGGCGACGAATCCGCCCGGCGGCGGGACGATCTACCTGGCGGCCGTCGACCGCGAGGGCAACGCGGTGAGCCTGATCGAATCGAACTACGCGGGCTTCGGCTCCGGGATCGTGGACCCGGCGACCGGGATCGCCTACCAGAATCGCGGGAGCTATTTCAGCCTGGACCCGGGACACCCGAACGTGCTGGCCCCCGGCAAGCGCACGCTCCACACGCTCCTGCCCGGCATGCTGTTGCGCGACGGGCGCCCCTGGGTGGTCCATGGGTCCATGGGCGGCGACGCGCAGCCGGCGATCTTCGCCCAGGTCGTGTCGGCACTGGTGGACGGTGGCGTGGACGTCGCGACCGCGGTCGCGTCGCCGCGCTGGCACGCGGCGTCGCCCCGCCATTTCGCGCCCCCGGACTCGGTCGTCATCGAGCCGCGCTTCCGTGACGGGCTCCTTGCCGGGCTGGCCGCGATGGGCCACCGCCTCGACGTCCGCGCGCCGTTCGACGGCGGGCTGGGGCATGCCCACGCGATCGAGCTGGTGGAGGGCGGTCCCGCTCGCGGCGGCACCCTGGCAGCGGCGGCCGATCCGCGCTCCCTCGGGCTCCCGGCCGCCTGGTGAGCGCCTCGTCGGGACGCGATCCCCTCTTCCACCCGGGAGCGCGTGCCGCGGTCCTGCGGCGGTTCGGCACCCTCACCATCGACGACCTGCACGCGTTGGACGCGGCCGTCCGCGCCCTGAGCGCGGAGAAGCCATATCGCGGGCGGGTGGACAAGGGCTTCTCGCTGGCGTGGTACGAGGGCCCACGGTTGACGACGTCGGAGGGCAGGGAGGTCAATGCGCTGTTCGAGGCGGTTGTCGTCGCCGTCGCGTCCGGGCTGACCGGGCTGGACGTCGGGCGGTTCGGTGGGCGGCTGAGCGGCCGGGAGCAGGCCGGTGTCTTCGGCGACCTGGGGCGCTTCCTGCGCCCCGGCTCGGCCGCCCGGCCGCTCCAGCACGCGGCGATCGGGCTGATCGACGATGCGGTGGCGCCCTGGGATCCGCGCCTCGCGATCATGGCCTGCTGGAACGTGGCATGCGCGGCAACCCTCCGGGCGCACCTGGCCCTCCCGGTCGTCGACGTGCTCGAGCGCGCCTGGCGTCAGGCGCTCGGAGATCCGCCCGCCTGACGGTCGCGGCCTGCGCGGGAACCGCACCGGGGCACCGCGCCCAACGCCGGGGACGCGTGCGATACTCGCCCCCGGACCAGCCATCACCTGCGGCGCACGCCACGTCCGCACCGTCCGCGGAGGACCCGGTGACCTCGAACATCTCCCAGTCCTACCCATACTCGAGCGAGTCCGAGGTCGAGCGCGCCGCGGCCGTGAACGCGACCGTCGCCGCCCACGCGGGCCTCGATGTGACGATCGCGGGCGACTCCTCGCCCCTCGACGGGGGCGAGCGCTGGTGGACGTACCACCACGCCGGCTGCGGCGGCACCTTACACGCGGCCGGCTATGCGCGCGACCAGCACGCGGTCTACGTCGTGTGCGACCGCTGCGGGAAGACCGCGCTCCGCTGAGGGTTTCCACCCGACCCGACCGACGACGCCCATGACGCGTGCCCAGGGTGCCGAGCCTGGCGCACCCACCCTCCGGGCCGCGCGCCGCCGGCTGCTGTTCGACATGCTCGGGATCGTCGCATCGGCCGCGGGTTTCGGGGTGGTCTTCGGGCTCACGGCGCGGGCGAACGGGTTCTCCCCGGTGGAGGCGGTCGCGTTCTCGGTGATCGTGTTTGCGGGCGCGTCGCAGTTCATCGCCGCGGGGATGATCGGGGCCGGGTTCGGCTGGCCCGCGGTCGTGGTCCTGACCGGGCTCGTCAATTCCCGGCATCTCCTGTACGCGGCCGCCCTCGGCCCGTGGCTGCGGGACCGGCCGCGCGGCGAGCGGGCGCTCATGGCGCACGTCCTGACGGACGAGTCGTTCGCGCTCAGCCTGGTCCATTTCCGTCGGCTCGGGTTCGCCGATCACCGTGGCTACTGGCTGGCCGCAATCGGGGGCGTCTTCATCCCGTGGAATGTCGCGACGGTCGTTGGCGTCCTGGGCGGCCAGGTCATCCCCGACCCTCGGGTCGTCGGGCTCGACATCGTGTTCCCCGCCGCGATGGCCGGGCTCGCCGTCGGGCTCGCGACCGGGCGGCGCGAGGTCGTCGCCGGGGTCGCCGCGGTGGGGCTCGCGCTCGTCGTCGGGCTCGCGGTCGACCCACGCGCGGGCGTCCTTGCGGGAGGATTCCTCGGCCCGGTCGCCGGCCTTCTTGTCCCGCGCCGCGACCCGGCAGTCCCGGAGGCCGACGAGCTGCCCGCCGACCCGGCCTCGTTCAGCGTGCCGAATCGTTCCGACGACGGCCTCGCCCCGTGAGGCGCCGGGCATGAACGTCGGGCTGGTCGGCCTCGCGCTCCTCATGTTCGCGGTCACGTACCCGTCGCGCGCGATCCCGCTCCTCGCCCCTGCCTTCGAGCGCCTTCCGCCCCGCGCCCTCGAGTACCTTCGGCTCGTCGGGCCGGCAGTCCTCGGAGCGATTGCCGCGTCGCAAGTGCTGCTCACGACCGGCGCCGGTGGTCACACCACATTCCACGTCGGGATCGACGCGGTGGCCGTGCTGGCGTGTGCCGCCCTGGTCGCGTGGCGGAGGAACCTCTTCCTGGGGCTGCTCGTGGCGGTCGTGGCTGCGGCCGTCGCCCGGGCCCTCGGCGCCGGCTGAGCGGCGGCCGCTCGGAGCCGCGGTCGCGTCGCGGGCCGACCGTGCCGGCAACTGCGGCCGGGGAGCGCACCTGGCCCGTCAGCGTGAGGCGTCGGCCCGCCAGGCCGCGATCTCCGGGTCGCGCCCTGTCGCGAGGAGCAGCGCGGCAAACAGCGCCGTCCGGGGGACGATGCTCGACGCGTCCAGCCATTCGTCCGGCGAGTGATCCAGGCCGCCGATCGGGCCCAGGCCGTCGAGCGTCGGCACCCCCATCCCCGCGGTCGTGTTGGCATCCGAGGCGCCACCAGTCGCGGCATCCCGGGCCGCGAAGCCCAGCCGGCCGGCGAGGGCCTGCGCATGCTCGACCAGCCGGGCCGAGCGCGCCAGCTTCTCCATCGGCCAGTGGCGGTGGCGCTCCACCGCGGTCACGACCACGTCGGGGACGGTGGGGGTGGCGGCGAGCGCCTGGATCGCGGCGATCGCTGCCTCGAGACCGGCTCGATCCGTCGCCCGCAGATCGACCTGGAGGACCGCCTGCCCGGCCACGACGTTCGAGCGCGTCCCGGCCTCGATGACGCCGACGTTGCACGTGACGCCGGGCCACCGGCCCGTGAGCGCGTGGAGGCCGACCACCTGGTGCGCCGCCTCGAGGATCGCGCTGCGCCCCTTCTCGGGCTCGACGCCCGCGTGCGCCTCGCGGCCCGTGATCGTCACCACGTAGTCGACCACCCCCTTGCGGGACGAGACGATGTCACCGTTCGCGCGGGCGCACTCGAGGACGAAGGCCAGGTCGCTTTCCGCCGCGACCCGCCGAACGTGGGGCGTGGAGACGGGCGAGCCGATCTCCTCGTCCGGGTTCGCGATGACCGTCAGCCGCTCAAAGGGGAGCGTGCCCTGCGCCCGGACCGCCTCGAGCCCGTAGAGCAGGGCGAGCAGGCCTGCCTTCATGTCGGTCACCCCGGGTCCGGTCGCGATCCCGCCGGCGAGCCGGAATGGCCGCTGGGCGACCGTGCCGAGCGGGAAGACCGTGTCGGTGTGCCCGATCAGCAGCGCCCGCGGACCGCCGGGCGCGCCCCGGAAGACCGCCTCGACCGTGTCGCCGAGCCTCCCGGCCGGGTCCTCGTGACGGGTGACCTCGCCGCCGATCCGGGCGAGGAAGGCGGCGGTCCAGGTCGCGATCTCGTTCACGCCGTCGCGGTCGTAGCTCCCACAGTCGACGTTGACGAGGCGGGCCAGGTCGGCGAGCAGGGCCGGTTCGGCCGCGCCGATCCGATCGCGAAGCGCGGCAAGCTCATCGTCGGCGACGAGGGCAGTCGACCCGGTCGCCATCTCAGCCGCCCCCGGCGGCGCCGGGCGTGGACGGCGTTCCCCCGCCGGGCGTGGCGGGCGTCCCGTCGCCGGGTGCCGCCGGTGCGCGCCCGAGCGCCCAGCCGACGAACGG
>JADGQH010000099.1 GCA_017881985.1 Chloroflexota bacterium
GACTGCAGGAACTGCAGCTACGCCGCCGCGCTGGACTGCGATGGTAATTGCGGCGTGTGTCCCCACAACGCGTACTGCGCCTGCGTGAACCCCGTCGTCGCCCGGAGCAAGACCGCCCTGCGGCTCATCGAGCTCCGGCCGATCCTCCTCCAGGACGTGCGAGGCCGAGCCTAGATGGACCGGTCCGGCCTTCGCGATCTTGCCGAGCGGATCCACGCGACGTCGGGGCGTCTTTGACCTCCCCGCGAAGGAAGCGCGCGTCGCGGAGCTCAATGCGCTGATCGGCGTCCCCGGATTCTGGGACGACCAGCGCGGCGCCCAGCGGATCCTTCGCGAGGCCGACGGGCTCCAGGGCGAGCTGACCCTGTGGGGTGACCTGGACTCGCGGGCAACGGGGCTCGAGGAGCTCGCGGACATGGCCGCCGAGGCCGACGACGCCGAGATGCTTGCCGAGATCGAGCGCGATGCCGAAGCGTTGCGCGTCTCCTTCGAGCGCGAACGCACGGCCCTCCTCTTCTCCGGGGAGTACGACCAGCGCGGCGCGCTCGTGACGATCAGCGCGGGTGCCGGCGGGACCGAGGCCACCGACTGGGCGGAGATGCTCCTCCGGATGTTCCTGCGCTGGGCCGAACGCCACCGCTTCTCGACCGAGGTCCTGGACCAGACCGAGGGCGAGCAGACCGGCCTCAAGAGCGTCACCTTCGACGTCGACGGCCGGCGGGCCTACGGCTGGCTGCGCGCCGAGCGGGGCGTGCACCGGCTGGTCCGGATCAGCCCGTACGACTCCCAGAAGCGCCGCCAGACCACGTTCGCGCTCATCGAGGTGATGCCCGAGGTGGAGGATGTCGCCGAGGTGGAGCTCGACTGGGACGAGATCCGGGTGGAGAACTACCGCTCGTCGGGGGCCGGCGGGCAGCACGTCCAGAAGACGAACTCGGCCGTCCGGCTGACGCACGTCCCGACGGGGATCGTCGTGACCTGCCAGAACGAGCGCTCGGCGACGCAGAACCGCGAGACCGCGGCAAAGGTGCTCGCGGCCCGGCTGCTGGAACGGCACCTGGAGGAGAAGGAGATCGAGCTGCGGAAGCTCAAGGGCGAGCACGTCGAGGCCGGCTGGGGCAACCAGATCCGGAGCTACGTCCTCCACCCGTACCAGATGGTCAAGGACCACCGGACGGGCGTGGAGACGTCGAACACGGCGTCCGTGCTCGACGGGGATCTCGACGTGTTCATGGCGGCCGAGCTGGAGCGCGAGGCAACCGGTGCGCCGCTCCTGGGTGCACCCGAGCCGGCGTGATCGTGCCCGGACGCTCGTCGTGACGCCCCCGCCGCCGGCGGGAGCACCGGCGATCAGCCTGCGCCCTGCCCGGCCGGGCGACCTCCCGGCGTGCGCCGGGGTCTGGCATGCCGGCCTCTCCGAGTACGGGGTCCGGGTCGGGCGTTCGCCGATGCCGCCGACGTTCGGACCGCTGCTGGGCCTCCTCGGCCACCTCCTCGCGACCGACCCCGATGGGTTCTGGGTCGCGGTGGAAGACGCGGACCCCCGCCCGGCCGATGCCGCGGCAGGCCCGGAGGGGGTCGTCGTCGCGTTCATCTCGGCCATCCGGCGCGAGCACGTCTGGTTCCTCTCCATGCTGTTCGTGCAACCGGGCCACCAGGAACGCGGCCTGGGACGGCGGCTCCTGTCCCAGGTGCTGGAGGGCACGGAGGACGCGACGCACGCGACGTGCACGGACAGCGTCCAGCCCGTCTCGAACGCGCTCTACAGCCGCCTCGGGATGGTGCCGCGCGTGCCCGTGCTCGAGCTCGTCGGCCGCCTCGAGCGCCCGATCCCGGCGTTGCCAGCGGGCGTTCGCGCGGTCCCGTTCGACCTGCTCCGCGCGGGCCCCACCGACGGCGCAGGCCCGGTGCGACTGGCCGCCGCGCTGGAGCGCGTGGATCGCGGGACGCTGGGCTACGCACACCCGGAGGATCATGCCTTCCTGGGCAGCCAGGGGCGCGTCGGCTACCTCTACGAGGCGGGGGACGGGAGCGTCCTCGGGTACGGGTATGCGTCCGAGGTCGGGCGGCTGGGCCCGATCGCCGTCGAGGATGCGATGCTGATGGGACCCGTGGTGGGCCACCTCGTCGGATCGGTCCGGCCCGTCGGCGCGTTCTCGGCGTGGGTACCCGGATCCGCGGGCGCGGCGGTCGCGACGCTCCTCGCGGGCGGCCTCCGGCTCGAGGACTTCCCGGCGCTTGTCTGCTGGGACAGGCCCTTTGCCGACTTCGAACGCTACGTGCCGATCACGCTCGCGGTCCTGTAGCGAGACCGCCCTGTCCGCCAGCGGGCAGGGCAACCCGGCCCGGCCCGGCCGGGACCGGACGGATCGGCGGGCCGGTGGTAGCCTCGGGCAGACGTGACGACCCCCACCATGCTCCGGCCAGCCGCCGCATCAGCTCCATCCCCGGACGAGACGGCCGCGGACACGATCGGAGCGGTGCGACCGGTCCTCGAGCTGCGCGGCGTGGGCAAGGTCTACCCGAACGGCAAGGCGGCCCTCCACGACGTGGACCTGACGCTCGGAGAGGGGGAGTTCGTCTTCCTGGTGGGGCCGTCGGGCGCCGGCAAGTCCACCCTCCTCAAGCTCCTGATCCGCGACGAGCTGCCAACTTCGGGCGACGTGATCCTCGACGGGCGCGACCTCGCCCGCGTTCCCCGCCGGAAGGTGCCCGAGCTCCGCCGCACGATCGGGATCGTCTTCCAGGACTTCAAGCTCCTCCCCGCCCGCTCGGTCCGGGAGAACGTGGCGTTCGCCCTGGAGGTCACCGGCACGCCGCGCGGGAGGATCCGGCCGGCGGTCGACCGGGCGCTCGCGGTGGTCGGGCTCGGGGCACAGGCCGACCAGCTTCCCACCACGCTCTCCGGCGGCGAGCAGCAGCGGACGGCGATCGCCCGCGCGCTCGTGCACGAGCCGCGCCTGATCATCGCGGACGAGCCGACCGGGAACCTGGATCCGCTCATCAGCTGGGAGATCATCCAGCTGCTGCTCCGGATCAACGAGCTCGGCGTGACGGTCCTGATGGCGACCCATAACGCGGGCGTCGTGACGGCCCTTCGGCGCCGGGTCGTGGCGCTCGAGGAAGGGCGCGTGGTCCGCGACGAGGTCGGCGGCTACCACCGCGAGGACTGAGGGTGTTCGGTTTCTTCCGTTTCGTCACGTTCAGCGTCACCCGGGGCCTGCAGGGGTTGCGACGCAACGGCCTCATGACGCTCGCGGCGACGGCGACGATGCTGCTGATGCTCCTCCTCCTGGCGGGCTTCTGGCTGGTCCAGGCGGGACTCGCGGCGGGCGTCCAGTACGTGGAGCAGAAGGTGGAGGTCGTCGCCGACCTCCACGACGTCGCGGGCGCCGAGGGTGCCCTCACGGTCCAGGCAGTCGCCCTGGCCTCGGACGTCGCGGCGCTCCCGTCGGTCCGTTCCGTGACGTTCCTGTCCAAGGACGAGGCCCTGGCTGAGTTCCGGGACCGGCTCCGGCAGCGGGGCCAGGTGGACCTGACCGGGTTTCTTGATCGCAACCCGCTCCCCGCCAGCCTCGAGGTCAAGCTGGTGGACCCGCGCGATTACCAGGGCGTCGTCCAGCTGCTCCAGGATCGGAACCACGTCGTGGACGATGTGGTCGAGGTCCAGAAGCTCGTCCAGCAGCTGACCACCGTTACAGGTGTGCTGCGGACCGGCGGATTTGTGCTCCTCGTGCTCGTCGGCCTCGTGGTGCTCTTCATCATCGTCAACACCATCCGGCTGGCGGTCGTCGCCCGACGCGAGGAGATCGAGGTCATGCGACTCGTCGGCGCGTCGGACGCGTTCATCCGCTGGCCGTTCATCTTCGAGGGCGCGTTCGTCGGGCTCCTGGGGGCCGCGGCCGCGCTTGCGCTGCTCGCCGTCGCCTCGGGGCCGGTCACCGACTTCATGTACGGCTTCTTCCGCGTCCTTCCCCTCGAGCTCGGCTCCCTCCAGCGCGACGTGATCCTGCTGGTGCTCGGGACCGGCCTGGGGGTCGGCATCCTGGGATCGTGGCTCTCCGTCCGCAGCTATCTCACGAGGTAGGTCCAGATGACGACGCCCGGCACGAGCTTCACGCCGCCCGAGCCCCCGGACGACGCCCTCCCAAGCGATGAGCGCCCTGCCGAGGGCGCCCTGGTCGAGCCCGTCGTCCCGACGGTCGCGTCCGGCCCGCAGCCTCGGCGCGGCGTCGGCTCGCTGCAGCTCGCCATCGCCGTGGTGGGACTGCTCGCGGGCGCAGCGCTCTTCCTGTCGGGCTTCACGCTGGGGGCGCGGACGGCTACGACCCCCGGCACGCCGGCCGCCGACGAGGCCCTCTTCGCCCCGTTCTGGGACACGTGGGATTCGATCACCCGGAGCTACGTCGGCCAGGTGGACCAGAAGAAGCTGGTCGAGGGCGCCATCGACGGGTTGATCAAGGCGCTCGGCGACCCGTATTCCTCGTACATGAGCCCCGCCGACCTCCAGCGGGCTCGCGAGGACCTCGGTGGCCAGTTCGAGGGGATCGGCGCCGTCATCACGGCCCGATCCTCGGCCGCGGGCGGCGGCACCTGCACGACGCTCGCGATCGACTGCCGGATGACCGTGGTCTCGACAATCGCCGCGTCGCCGGCGGAGGCGGCCGGAATGCGCGAGGCCGACGTGGTCACCGGCATCGACGGTGCCAGCGTGGACGGCCTGACGCTCGACCAGGCGATCGCGAAGGTGCGCGGCAAGAAGGGGACGCAGGTGGTTCTGACGATCGTGCGGGCGGCGCAGCCGCCGTTCGACCTGAAGATCGTCCGCGACACCATCGTCCAGACCCAGGTGGAGACGCGGGACCTGGCGAATGCCAGTGTTCGCTACATCCGGGTCGCGGCCTTCTCCGACAACTCGGCGAAGGACTTCACCGACGCGCTTCGGGCGGGCCTGGCGAAGGGCGAGCGGTCGGTGATCGTGGACCTGCGCGACAACCCCGGCGGCTACGTGACGGCGGCGCGGACCGTCGCCAGCCAGTTCATCGCCAGCGGGCCGCTCTTCTGGGAGGAGAGTGCCGACGGCACGCAGATCGAGACGGATGCCTCGCCCGGGGGCGTCGCGACGGACGCCGCGATCCGGGTCATGGTCCTCGTCAACAAGGGCAGCGCGTCCGCCAGCGAGATCGTCTCCGGCGCCCTGCAGGACACGAAGCGCGCGACGCTGGTCGGCGAGACGACGTTCGGCAAGGGCACCGTCCAGCAATGGGTGGACCTCAGCGACAACTCGGGCGGGTTCCGGCTGACGATCGCGAAATGGCTCACGCCGGCCAAGCGCTGGATCCATCTGAAGGGCCTCACGCCGGACGTCGCGGTCAGCGCGACCGACGGGACGACGACCCCGACCGGTGACCCGTACATCGACGCCGCGCTCAATGCGCTCGGTGCGCCGGCCGCGAGCGAGGCCTGGCCGCTGGCTGCCTGAGGTCGCGACCTCGGCGCTCGACGCGGCCGACGCGATACGGACGTGCCGGACGTGGACAGGTGCTTGCCAGAACCCGGGTCGTCATGTACGGTTTCGCCAACCGAAAGGAGGTGATGTGCAGTGACAGACAGTAGTCCGCGTCGTTGCACCACCTCGCAGGGAGCATCCGCCTGACGGACGCCCCAGCGGGTGGGCAACTCGAAACGCGTTCGAGGGCCGGTTCCGGCAGCGGAGCCGGCCTTCGTGCGTCCGCGAGGCGCACCCGCATGCCGGCACAACCGTCGACCACGAGGAGCCGCCACCGATGGGCGAAACGACCATCGCCCTCAACCGCAAGGCCCGCCACGACTACTCCATCGAGGACACGTTCGAGGCCGGCCTCGTCCTGACCGGGACGGAGATCAAGTCGATCCGGGCGGGCCACGTCAGCCTGCAGGAGGCGTACGCACGGATCGAGCGCGGCGAGGCCTGGCTGGTCGGCGCCCACATCGCACCGTTCGCGGGGGGCAATCGCCTCAACCACGAGACGAAGCGGTCCCGCAAGCTGCTCCTCCATCGCGACGAGATCGACGAGCTCCTCGGCAAGACCAAGTCGAAGGGCCTGACGATCGTCCCGCTCCGCCTCTTCATCGACGGCCGCGGGCACGCCAAGCTGGAGATCGGGCTGGGGCGCGGGAAACAGCTCTACGACCGTCGCCGCGAGATCGCGGAGCGGGACGCGCGTCGCGACCTGGACCGGACCATGGCGGACTCTGCGCGGGGGCGGTAGCACCGCCGTTCGAGGGGAGCCCGGGTCCGCCGCGTCCCGGCACCGCAACCCGGGGGACCGCATGTCCGCTGCTGCGCGTCAGGCGCTCGGCGACGGCGCCTCGTCCAGGGCCGAGGGCAGGAGCAGCTCCACGATCACCACGTCCCGCCATCGTCCGTCGAGCCGGCCGTGCCGGCGGTACACCCCGACCTCGCGGAACCCGAGATCGACGAGCAGCCGTCGGCTCGCCTCGTTCTCCACGAAGACGCGCGATACGAGCTTCCACAGGCCGGCCGGGGCGGCCGCCTCGATGAGCGCGTCCATCGCGAGCCGCCCGACTCCCTGCCGCCGCGAGGCTCGGGCGACGTAGACGGAGAACTCCGCAACCCCTTGGTAGCAGGCGCGCGGCCGGTACTCGAACGTGGCGGCGAACCCGACGACCGTCCCACCGGAGTCTTCCACCACGACGATCGGGTGGCGGCCGTCGAACCAGGCAGCCACGTCGGACGCCGTTCGCGGGCGCGTCTCGAAGGTCGCGATCCGATCCTCGATCCCCTCGCTGTAGATGCGGGCGATCGCGGCGTCGTCACCCGGGGTCGCGGCCCGCGCGGTCGCGTTCACCCGGCAGGATCGATTGCCCGCGCGTCGGGCGTCGCCGCGATGACATCGGTGCGCTCGCGCGCGGTGTCGTGCATCGATTGGCTCCCGTGTTCGATCACAGGATGGTACCGGTTGGTCGAGCCAGCGGCCTCGGACGAGCCGGCCGGCGGGATCGCCGCGGGACGACTCTCGGGACGAATCCGGCGCGGATCGAGCCCGGGAGTAGAATGTCCGTCGCCGGCCCGAGGGTCGGCGCGGGACGGCCGGTGCGCCGCTCCGATCGGTGGGGATGCGTGGTCTCGACGGGGCCCTGCAGTCCGGAAACGCGAGCCGAGGATGCCGCTCTGGCCTCGTTAAAAGGCGGCAAAACGAAGTAACTGCCAACAAGCAGCCTGCTCTCGCCCTCGCCGCTTAGGCGGTAAGGTGAGCGTGGAAGCGGCCTCCTCCCCGTGGGCCGTGGAAGCGTCACTCAGCGGGGATGCAGCCCCGGCAAGCGCCGCGTAGCCGGGAGCGAAGCCCGATCTAGGGACACGCAGCTGGACCGATCATCGCCCCTGCCGATGGGGGTGGGTCGGTCGAGATCAAGCATCGGACACGCTCGTAGTGGGTCCGGGTCACGGGTTTCGGACGGGGAGTTCGACTCTCCCCCATCTCCACCACCCCCCCGACTTCGACGCGACCAGCAGTGTCCATACCCGGATGAGTTGTGACGGCTCATGGACGGCTTGCCTGGGCCGTGGCGCGTCGGGGGAAGGTGACCCGGTCGGGGTCACTCAGGACCTTCCCGTGCTTCGGCGAGGATGATGGCGGCTCGCGCACGCCAGTTGTTCAGACAGACGGTCGTGTGGAACTTCCAGTCACAGAGCTCGGCGTGCATCGCCCAGGCGAGTTCCTCGGCCGTGACGATTTCGCCGTCCTTTGGAAGCTTCGCGAGGACACGACGGATTGCTACTTCCCTGGAGCGTGGGCCGAACGAAAGCGCCGTCTCCAGCGTGGTCCTGACATCGCCCAGCGTGCTCATCGGTCGGCCACCTGCGAGGCGAGGCGGCGAGAGCGTCGTCGGCGCATTCAATCGAGCGATACGCGCCGTCTCGACGTCGGACGTGGGCGGAAACGGCGCGACCAGCAACTTCTCGTAGCATAGCCCAGCCGGTGCAGGTCGGCGGTGGGAGCACTTGGTGGTGCTCGCACGACGGCGGCTATGCGGGCGCCATGCAGTCGCCCATGCTGGACGCGTCGCCCGTATCGGCACCCGGACCCGTGTAGCCGAGTCGCCCACCTCACGAGGCTTGTTCGAGCCTCGTCGCCCTCAGCCTGGGCGCTGGGGCGAACGCTGCGGCGCGCCGCGCCTCCCTGCCCAACCTGAAAGTCCGATGCTGCCGCTGATGGTGTTGATCTCGTCCGACGGGCGGTCGTGGACGCCCACCTGCGGTCCCGACGTGGGCTGCCTGCTGAATAGCTCGGCGCTCCCTTGCTGACGCGGGACCAACAGGGCTTGTCGAAGCCTCACCGACGTCGTCATCGCTTCCGCCGGATGACGAACCTTCATGACTTCGTCGCACCCGGGAAGCACACTCGGGTTCGCGACCGGCGTTGGCCGGCCCGCAGACACGACAGGAGCGCGAGCCATGACGCAGGAACGAATCGTCGAGCGAAAGACCGTCACCGAAAGCAGCCCGGCGCCGCGCGAGACGATCGAGAAGGACTATGTGACCGGGGCCCCGCACGGTGACGAAGAGGCCGGTGGCGCGGTCGGAGGTGCCGTCGGCGGAGCCATCGTCGGCGCGGTCGTCGGCGGGCCCGTGGGGGCTGTCGTCGGAGGCGCGATCGGCGCGGCCGCGGGCACAACCGCCGGCGCGGTCGACGAGAAGGCCAAGGACGACACGGTCGTCGTCACGCGCGAAGTCCGGCGCTGATAGCTCGCGTCAGCCCGACCGGCTTTCGCGCCACTCCCGTCACGACCCGTTGCGCCGAAGGGCGGAGCGGGTCTTGACGCATCGAGCGCCGCGGCCTTGAGTTCCCCCGGCTGAAGGCGGATCCCGACCATCAGGTGCCGTGGGTACTCCACGCGGCGCCTCGCCGGACCCGACCATCGGTCCGGGCCGTCAAACCAACCCCTGTGCCATGCTCGCAGAGCTGGTGCGCCGTCATGACAGGTGGAGCGTCCCGCACCCGCGAGCCGGACCTGCTGGAGTGCCGGGATCGATGTCTGGATGCGTTCCGTGGACCAGTTCCCTTGCCTCCAGTAACCCGGCTTGCCCGCCTCGTCCGTATCGTGGCCCTGCCCGAGACGCGTGGCTTGATCGCCGCCGCCGCCCGATCGGAGACTCTTCGCGACATCGGGCAGCGCGCCCTCCACGACCGGGGCGCCCTCGTGCGGGACCTGCGCAATCCTGCGAACGCTCGAGACCTGGTTCGAGATGCCGCCCAACACCCGGCCACCCGCGAGCTTGCGAGTGCCGGCCTGCTGTTTCTGCCGGTTCGATATGTGCCGCTCGGCTGGGCGGCGACATGGGTGGCCCGCCGGGTTCTCCGGCGTCACACCGATCTGGCGGCCGAGGTGCCAGACGAGTCATCCTTCGCCGCCACCCGAACGCTGAAGAACGTGACGCCTGCGGGTCCCGAGACATGATTCCGAGACACGTTCTCGCCGAGCGGGAGCCTCGCTCCGCCTCTCCTCTGGCTCCGCGGCCGTAGGTCGCTGGAACCGCGCACACACGTCAGGAGGTTCGAATGCACGTTCAAGAGCTCCCGTCCGTCAAGGAGGTTGTTTCGACCCTGGAGGAAGCGCGCCAGCGCGTCTCCGACGCGGATCTCGTCGGCGCCTCGCGCTCCGCGCTCACGTCCGCTCGCGAAGCCGTCGCCGACGGCTGGCCCCGCCGTCGGCGGGCGAGTCGATGGCCCTGGGTCGCCGGCGTCATCCTGGGCATGACTATCCTCGGCGTCGTGCTCCTCACCCCCGCCTTCCGGCGATGGGCAGCGTCGCGTCGAGCATCGGCGAGACCGGATGGCGTCATGGGCGACGCGATGCCGGCGCCGGCGATGTCAGCGGCCGATGAGACGGGCGATCTGGTCTATCCCGCCGAGCCGGATGCCTTCGATACCACACGACTGCCGGATGGCGGAACGGAGTAGCCGCGGTCGATGTCGCTCGGCCTCGGCCGAGGCCCAAGATCAGTTGAGAAGACGCGCCGGTCGCAGCCCGCGAGCGAACGCCGACCGCAAGGTGAGCGCAACCGGGATCATCGAGAGGATGAGGATTGCCCGGGGCGCGCCTGCCAGCAGCAACCCGCTGCTGACGCCAAGCGCGAACCCGGACGCCGCAACGATGCCCGTGTCGGACAATCCGTTGACCTGATCCTGGGCAGCAGCCAGCACGCCGCGGGCGCTGTCCGCTACGGCCGGGAACTGATCGAGGACCGCGCGGCCGCGGTCGACGAGGGTATCGGCGAGCTCGCCCATGTCGG
>JADGQH010000010.1 GCA_017881985.1 Chloroflexota bacterium
CCGAGGACCTCCGTCACGTGGAGGAGCCAGCTCTTCCCGAAGATCGTCACGACCGGGGTCTCGGCCGCGACCAGCTCGCGCAGGTTCGGGTCCGCCTCGGGCCGGTTCGACCGGTGCCGGGTCGAGCCGAACGCGGCGAGCCTCGCCCGCTCCCAGCGGATCGACTTCGCGGCGGCGAAGAAGTCCACGTCTTTCGGGTTGGAGCCGGGCCAGCCGCCCTCGATGTACGGCATCCCGTACTCGTCGAGCATCCGGGCGATCCGGAGCTTGTCGGCGAGCGAGAGGATGATGTTCTCGCCCTGGGTCCCATCACGGAGGGTCGTGTCGTAGAGGACGACCGGCGGGGCGGCGGGACTCGCGTCGCGGGTGGTTGGCTCTGGTGCAGTCACGGGTCGGTTCCTTCGGTGTCGAGCGGGTCGGAACGCGGTGGGCTCTGGCGGCCGCCGTCAGGCGGTCGCCCCGGTAATCCCGATCCGGAAGACCGTCGCGCCGGCCATCAGAGCAGCCCCAGGAGCTGGGCCGTCGCCACGGTTGTCCCGACGTCGAGATCGTCCACGGGCGGCTCCCCCGTGGGCGTCCCCGCATCGGGCGGCGCGGCGGCGCTCCCGGCACCCGCCCCGATCCGCGCCACGATCGCGTCGGCCATCGCAACAGTCCCGACGCTGGTGCATGACTCAGCGGCCGCGGCGCTGCGCGGCCAGATGTCACCCGTCCGGTAGCCGGCGTCGAGCGCGGCGCTCACCGCGAGCTCGACCGCGTCGGCTGCGTCCGCCCGGCCCAGCGACCAGCGCAGGAGCATCGCGACCGACAGGATCGTGCCGATCGGGTTGGCGAGATCCTGCCCGGCGATATCCGGGGCGGAGCCGTGGATCGGCTCGTAGAGGCCGTGCAGACCGTGGGCCGTCCGGCGCGACCCGACCGAGGCCGAGGGGAGCATCCCGAGCGAGCCGGCCAGGACGGACGCCTCGTCCGAGAGGATGTCGCCGAAGAGGTTCTCGGTGACGAGCACGTCGAACGAGGCCGGCGAGCGGACGATCTGCATCGCGCACGCGTCAACGAGCCGGTCGTCGAGCGCGACGTCCGGGTACTCGACCGCGATCTCGTGGACGACCGTCCGCCAGAGGCGGGACGTGGCCAGCACGTTCGCCTTGTCCACGCTGGTGAGCCGCTTGCGACGGCCGCGTGCGAGCTCGAACGCAAGACGCGCCACGCGAGCGATCTCGGGCTCCGAGTACGGGAGCACGTCGTGCGCCGCGCGAGCACCGGCGGGGCCCGCCGCTTCGCTGCGCTCGCCGAAGTAGAGGCCGCCGGTCAGCTCGCGGACGATCAGCATGTCGACGCCGTCGAGCAGCTCCGGCCGGAGCGGCGACGCCGGCACGAGCGCCGGGTGGACGCTCACCGGGCGCAGGTTGGCGAACAGCCCAAGGCCGCCGCGCATGGCAAAGAGCGCCTGCTCGGGACGGACGGCCGCCGTCGGGTCGTCCCACTTCGGGCCGCCCACCGCACCAAGCAGGACCGCGTCGCTCACGGCGCACGCGGCCAGGTCCTCCGGTCGGATCGGCATGCCGTAGGCGTCGATCCCTGCCCCGCCGACGATGATGTCGTGCCACTCGACGCCGAACCCGAACCGCGCGCCCGCGGCCGCCATGACGCGCTTCGCGGCCGCGACGACGTCCGGCCCGACGCCGTCGCCGGGGATCGCGACGAGCCGGTACTGCGGAAGATCGCCCTCCGCGGTCACGGCAGGCGCTCCGTGGAACCGAGCGCGGGCAGCGACGCCTCGTCCTGCTCGGCCGTCCAGAGCTTGTTCGCGGCCACCACGTACGCCTCGAGGGACGCCTCGATGATGTTCGTCGAGAGGCCGTGGCCCGTGACGATGATCGCGTCGGGGCCCGTGTCCGTCGAACGGCGGCAGCGCAGGAAGACGCGGCCCTGGGCGTCCTCGCCCTCGGTCACCGCCTTGATCTCGTACTCGACGAGCGTCGGCTCCCAGCCCAGGACGGGCCGGATCGCCTCGTCGACCGCGCGGTAGAGCGCGTTGACCGGGCCGTTCCCGGTCGACTCGCCGGCGCGCTCGTCGCCGTCGAACGTCAGCCGAACGCTCCCCGTCGAACGCCCACCGTGCGAGGAGGTCACGCTCCAGCCCTCCATGACGATGGATGCCGGGACGTCACCGGAGCGCTGCTGGAGGAGCGCCAGGAGATCGGCGTCGGTGACCTCCTTCTTGACGTCGGCCAGCGCGATCGCCTCGCGGTAGACGATGTCGAGCGCGTCGCCGGACACGTCGTGCCCGAGGTCATGGAGCTTCTTCTGGAGGCCCTTGCGCCCGGACAGCTTGCCGATGGTCAGCTGGCTGCCGGAAAGGCCCACCGACTGCGGGGTCATGATCTCGTAGGTGAGCGGGTTCTTGATCACGCCATCCTGGTGGATCCCCGACTCGTGGGCGAACGCGTTCGCGCCGACCACCGCCTTGTTCGGCTGGATCGCGAAGCCGGTCAGGTGGCTCACCAGCCGGCTGGCGGTCGTGATGTGCTCGGTCTGGACCCGGCTGAGCAGCTCCGGGAACTGCGTCGGGCGCGTCCGGAGCGCCATGACGACCTCCTCGAGAGAGGCATTCCCCGCCCGCTCGCCGAGCCCGTTGATGGTCACCTCGACCTGGCGGGCGCCGGCCTGGACGGCGGCCAGCGTGTTCGCCGTCGCGAGCCCCAGGTCGTTGTGGCAGTGGATGGAGATCGTCGCATCGCGCCCGACGAGGTCGACGACCCGTCCGACGAGCGCGCCGAACTCGGCCGGGATCGCGTAGCCGACCGTGTCGGGGATGTTGACCGTGGTGGCCCCGGCGGCGACGACGGCCTCGTAGATGGCGAGGAGGAAAGCCGGGTCGGTCCGCGACGCATCCTCGGCCGAGAACTCGATCTCCGCGTCGCGGCCCAGCTGCTCGCGGCCGAAGCGGACCCAGCGGACCGCCTCGGCGAGCGCCTGGTCGCGGGTGATCTTGAGCTTGTGCTTGAGGTGGATGTCCGAGGTCGCGATGAAGACGTGGAGGTGCGGTCGCTCGGCGACCCGGATCGCCTCGATCGCCTTCTGCGGATCGCCGTCGCGGCAGCGGGCCAGCGCGGCGACCGCGACGCCGCGAACCTCCTTCGCGATCCGATTCACCGCCTCCCAGTCGCCGGGCGAGGCGGCCGGGAAGCCGGCCTCGATGACGTCGACGTTGAGGCGGACGAGCTGGCGTGCGACTTCCAGCTTCTCGGCGGCGGTGAGGCCGGCGCCCGGCGCCTGTTCGCCGTCGCGAAGGGTGGTGTCGAAGACCCGGACGGTGCCCGCGGGCACGAACGGCCCGGACGGTACGGGGACGGGCATCAGCGGCCGTCCCGCGCGGCGCCGGTCGCCGCGGCCTGCGCCTGGCCCGCCTGGACGGTGACCGGGTCGAGGAAGGGCATCGCGGCCCGGAGGCGCGCGCCGACCTGCTCGATCTGGTGGTCGCGGTCGACGGCGCGAAGCCGCTCGAACTCGGCGCGGCCGTTCTCGTTCTCGGCGATCCAGCGGGCCGCGAACGTCCCGTCCTGGATCTCGAGCAGGACCTTCTCCATGGTGGCCCGGGTTCGCTCGTCGATGATCCGCGGGCCGCTCACGTAGTCGCCGTACTCGGCCGTGTCGCTGACGCTGAAGCGCATGAAGTTGAGGCCGCCGCGGTACATCAGGTCCACGATCAGCTTGAGCTCGTGGAGCGTCTCGAAGTAGGCGAGCTCCGGCTGGTAGCCGGCCTTCACGAGCGTCTCGAAGGCCATCTTCACGAGCGCTGCGGTGCCGCCGCACAGGACGGACTGCTCGCCGAAGAGGTCGGTCTCGGTCTCTTCCTTGAACGTCGTCTCGAGGACCCCGGCCCGCGTGGCGCCGATCGCCCGCGCATAGGCAAGCGTGCGGGCGCGCGCCGTGCCCGTCGCGTCCTGCTCGACCGCGAACAGTGCCGGGACCCCGCCGCCGGCCTGGTAGACGGAGCGGACCAGGTGGCCCGGTCCCTTCGGGGCGACCATCCCGACGTCGATCCCGGCCGGCGGGCTGATCCGCGCGAACCGGATGTTGAAGCCGTGGGCGAACATGAGGAGCGCGCCCGGCTTGAGGTTCGCCGCGATCTCCGCCTCGAAGACGGCCTTCTGGGCCGTGTCGGGGACGAGGATCATGACGACGTCGGCGCCGCGGACCGCGTCGGCGACGTCGGCGACCCGGAGCCCGGCGTCCTCGGCGATGCGCCGGCTCTTCGAGGCGGCCGGCAGTCCGACCACCACGTCCACGCCGGATTCAACAAGATTGAGCGCGTGGGCGTGGCCCTGGCTCCCGAACCCGATGATCGCGACCGTCTGGCCCGCGAGCGCCGAGGGATCGGTGTCCGCGTCGTAGTACATCCGCGCCGTCATCGCTTCGTGGCCTCCTCGATGGACTGCGGGCCGCGCGACATCACGACGGTCCCGGTCCGAACCATTTCCTTGATTCCATAGCCGCGGAGGAGCGCGATGAGCGCGTCCACCTCGGATTCGGTGCCGGTCGACTCAACGATCACCGAGTCCGGCGCCATGTCCACGATCCGCGCCTTGTACATCTCGACGATCGAGATCAGCTCGCCCCGGTTGCGATCCGTGGCGCGGACCTTCACGAGCACCAGCTCGTGCTGGACCGTGGGGTCGTCTGTGACGTCCTGCACCTTCAGCACGTCGATCAGCTTGTAGAGCTGCTTGGCGGCCTGCTCAACGTTCACGTCGTCGCCGCGCAGGGTGATGGTCATGCGCGAGATCTCGGGGTCGTCGAGATGGCTGACCGCGAGCGACTCGATGTTGAAGTTGCGGGCCCGCATCAGGCTGGCAACGCGGTTCAGGACGCCGGGGCGGTTGTTGACGATCGCCACGAGGACGTGACGCCGCTGGGCGCCGGTCCCCGGGACCGTGCGCGGGGGTGGGGCCGCGTGGGCCGCGGGCTGCTGGGTATCGCTCATTCGTCGGCCCCTCCCCACTTCTCGATCAGGTCGGAGAGGCCCTTGCCGGCCGGCATGATCGGGAAGACGTTCTGCTCCTCCGCGATCTCGAACCAGACGAAGGACGGGCCGTCAACGGCCTCGGCCGCCTCGATCGCCGGGCGGACCTCCTCGGGCGACGTCGCCTTCCAGGCCGGGATCCCGTACGCCTCGCAGAGCTTGAGGAAATCCGGCCCGAACAGGTTGGACGAGTGGTAGTTGCCGGCGTAGAAGATCTCCTGCCACTGCCGGATCATGCCCAGCTTCTTGTTGTCGAGGAGCGCGATCCGGACGGGGATGTGGTCCTGGACCAGGGTTGCGAGCTCCTGGATCGTCATCTGGAAGCCGCCGTCGCCGCAGACGGCCCAGGTCGACTTGTCCGGCCGGCCGAGCGCCGCCCCCATCGCTGTGGGGACCGCGTACCCCATCGTCCCGAGGCCGCCCGACGAGAGGTGGCTGTGCGGCCGCCGGTACCCGGCGTATCGCGCCATCCACATCTGGTTCTGGCCGACGTCGGCGACCATCGTCGCGTCGTGGTTCGTGACGTCGCCGATCTGCTCGATCACGAAGTCGGCCGTCAGGTAGCCCGACCGCGACGCGCCCGAGCCGTGCCAGCTTCCGGCCAGCGACTCGCGGCGCCACTCGGCGAGCTGTGCGTGGTACTCGGCCCGCTCGGCGGGGTCCGTGACGGGGAGCGTCGCGAGGAGCGCGGCCATCACGCGCCTGGCGTCCCCCACCACCGGCACCTCCACGGCCACGTTCTTGCCGATCTCGGCGGGGTCGATGTCGACGTGGACGATCCGCGCATACGGGGCGTACGTCTTGACGCTGCCGGTCACCCGGTCGTCGAAGCGCATCCCGAAGGCGAGGATCAGGTCGGCCGACTGGATCGCCCGGTTCACGTGCTTCCAGCCGTGCATGCCCATGTAGCCGTACGCGAGCGGGTGCGTCTCGTCGATGGCACCGATCCCCAGGAGCGTCCACGCCACCGGAATCTGGGTCCGCTCCGCGAGGTCGCGGAGCTCGTCCATGGCGTCCGCGATCAGCACGCCGTGGCCGGCGAAGATGATCGGCCGCTTCGCACGGGCGATCTCCTCCGCCACGAGACGGATCTGCCGTGGGTGGCCGTCGAACGTCGGGCGGAAGCCGGGCAGGCCGGCCGCGATCTCCTCGTCGGAGGGATGCGGGGCGTTCGTCTCCTGCTGGAGCGCGTCCTTCGTGATGTCGACGTGGACGGGCCCCGGGCGTCCGGTCCGGGCGATGTAGAACGCCTCCGCGAGCACGCGGGGCAGGTCGTTGGCGTCCCGGACCAGGTAGTTGTGCTTCGTCATCGGGAGCGTGATGCCGGTGATGTCGATCTCCTGGAAGGCGTCCTTGCCGATCAGCGCGCCCGGCACGTTGCCGGTGATCGCCACCATCGGGACGGAGTCCAGCTGCGCCGTGGCGATGCCGGTGACGAGGTTGGTCGCAGCCGGGCCGGAGGTGCCCAGGCAGACGCCGACCTTGCCGGTCGCCCGCGCGTAGCCGTCGGCGGCGTGCGCTGCCCCCTGCTCGTGGCGGACCAGCACGTGACGGAGAGCCGGGTGGTCACCGAGCACGTCATAGAGCGGGAGGATCACCCCGCCCGGATATCCGAACAGGACGTTCACGTCCTGCCGAAGGATCGCCTCGCAGACCACATCGGCCCCGATCCGGGCGCGGCGCTCGCGGCGATCGGCAGCATCCTGGTGGGCCCGGTTGCCTTCGTGAAGCATCTCCCGTCGGGCGCGCTCGACCGCATCGGCCCCGGGAGTGCCGGCTCCCGGGACGTGGCTCCGCCGGCTCGCCGGGGCCGCGTCTGGGGCCGGGGCCGCGTCTGGGTCCGCGGCCGTGCGCGCCGCGGAGGGCGCCGTGTCCGCGGACTGCGCCCGTCCGGCCTCACCCGACATACGCGTCGCGCCGCGGCCGGCCGTCGGCCCGGTGGCGCCGTCGCCCTTCGTCATCGCCATGGTCGTTGCGTCCTCCGTCGTTCCCGCCCGCCGGTCCGAGTGCCCGCCGGTCGCATCAAAAAACCCCCGCCGGTCTCCCGGCGAGGGTCCTGTTGGTTCGTTGGCGTTGCGCCTCAGCGCTCCGTCCTTCGCCCTCCAGGCTCCTGCCGGGAGCCGGTAATAAGGCCCAGAAGGCCAAGAAGGGAGAGGAGAAGAGAGCGAAGCGATACCCGGCCGGAAGCAGCTTCGAGCTCGTCGAGCGGTACGTTCACGCGGCGGCCGTCGCTCGTCACGAGGACGACGACGGGGCGGCGGTCCTGCCGATCGAAGAAGCCCAACTGGCCAGCTCCGGCTGTGTCCGCCGCGCCTGCGACGGTTCGCGAAGGATAGCAGGGTTCGAACGAACGTCAACGCACCATCTTGGGGGTATGAACGGCCGGTCAAGGCCCCGAGAACGTCGCCCGGCACTACGCGGAGCGCGATGCCGCGCGCCGGAGCTCGACGCGCCGTTCGAACTCGCTGATCCCGGTTGAGGGCGTCTCGGTCGTGACGCCGAGGATCCCCGACTCGAGCGCGTCGAGGTCGATCGAGCGCTGGTCGGGCACGATCGCGGGTCGACCAAGGAGGTAACCCTGGGCGGCCGCGATCGGCAGGCTCCGGATGAGCCGCAGCTGGTCAGCCGTCTCGAGGCCCTCGGCGATCACCATCGCGCCCCAGCGCGCCGCAAGGTCGGCCAGTGACCGGATCACCTCGAGCGACGTTCCTCGCCGGGCCCCTTCCTGCACGCGGCTCAGATCGAGCTTCACGATGTCGAAGTGGATCTGGCTGAGCAGCCGCAGGCCGGCATTCCCGGCGCCGACGTCGTCGGCGGCGATGCGCAGCCCGGCCGCCCGCAGCCGGTCGAGAACGCGTCGCAGGTGGTCGATGTCCCGGACTGCATCCCGTTCGGTGAGCTCGATGATGACCTGAGCGGGCTCCCAGCCGGCCATCGAGAGCCTGGCGACGAATGGCCCGGGCGCAAACTCCGGCGTTTCGAGCGTTCGCGGCGAGAGATTCAGGCTGAGGCCGATGCGCCGGTCGATCGTGCGTGCACCCTTGAGGATCGAGGTGACGCAGGCAAGGTCGAGCTCGTACGTCCGCCCGGCCGCTTCGGCCGCCTCGAAGAGCACGCCCGGATCGCGGAATGGCGTTCCGTCGGGCAGCCGCGTGAGCCCCTCGAACGCCAGAACCTCTCCGTTTCGGAGATCGATCACCGGCTGGAAGACGGGCCACAGGCCTCCGCCATTCAACACGTCGGCGACGGCCGCCGAGCGTTCGTTGAGGACGCGAATGTCGAGCGTCGCCTTGCTCGTGGCCGGGTCGAAGATGCGGACGAGGCACCGCCCGTCGCGCTTCGCCTGGTAGAGGGCCTCATCCGCCTGGTTGAGGAGCTGGTCGCGACTCGAGGCGAACGTGGGCGCCGCCGTCAGCCCTCCCGAGAATGCGAAACCGCGCCGGAACTCCCCGGCCGCCCGTGGTTCGACGCAGGCCGCGAGGAGCCGATTCGCGACGAGTCTCGCGTTGTCCGCGTCCGTGTGAGGCAGGAGGATCGCGAACTCGTCGCCGCCGATCCGGTAGACCCGGTCCGAGGATCGAAGCTGGTTGCGGAGGATGCGCCCCATCTCGATGAGCAGTTCATCGCCGACAGCGTGACCGGCGGAGTCGTTGACGGTCTTGAAGTCGTCGATGTCGATCAGGAGCAGGGCCAGGTCGAGCCGGTGCCGGATGCTGAGGGCGAGCAGGCTCTCGAACTCCTCCTGGAAGGCGCGGTGGTTGGCGAGGCCCGTGAGGGAATCCTCGAGCGCGCGACTTCGGGCCGATTCGTAGAGGGTGCCCAGGTCGTTGCGGGAGGCCGCGAGCTGCTCCGCGGGCCGGATGACGGCGCGCGCCATCCAGGCGACGAGGGCAATCGCGAGCACGAAGACCACCGGGAGCGCGACGGTCGCAACCGTCGGCGCGGAGCGGACGAGCATGGCCAGGAGCGGTCCGACTCCCGGCACCCCGAACGCGACAAGGCCACCACCGACGAAGAGGGCGATGACGAACGTTGCCCCGACGACAAGCAGAAGGCGGACGCGCATGAGCCTGAGCTCGGGGGCGTAACCGGTGTCGAGCGGCGTCGGTGAAGGCGTGACGGTGAGATCGGCAGTCAGCGGCATTCGAACGTCCCAGCCGGACCTCGAGGGTGGGTCCGCGGCGAGATTGTGGCAACGCGGTGCGTGCGGGCACCTACCCCGAAGTCCCATGACCCCCGGACTTCCGTTCGGACGCGGTGACCGGTTGCCAGCGGAGCCTGGCCGGGGAGGTCCCGGGCGCGAATCCGGAAGCCCGCCGAGCCTGCATGGCTCGTCCGGCCGCCGGTGGGACGACCGACCCCCGCGGCTTTGCTACGCTTCTGCCCCGCACCCGCAGCAGATGGAGCCCCGTGTCCGACCCCCGCCCTCGCACCCTCGTCGAGAAGATCTGGGCCGACCACGTCGTCGGCCAGGACGACGGGTCGCCGGCCGTTCTCGCCGTCGACCTCCACCTCGTCCACGAGGTGACCAGCCCGCAGGCGTTCACCGGGCTGCGGGAGCGCGGCCTGCCGGTGCGCCGGCCGGATCGGACCGTGGCGACCGCGGACCACTCGACGCCGACCACGCCTCGCGGCCTCCCGATCGTCGACCAGATGGCCGCCGCCCAGATCCAGCAGCTCACCGACAACTGTCGCGAGTTCGGGATCCCGCTCCACGCCCTCGGGTCGGACACACAGGGGATCGTCCACGTGATCGGGCCGGAGCTGGGCCTGACGCAGCCGGGAATGACGATCGTCTGCGGCGACAGCCACACCGCGACCCACGGCGCGTTCGGCGCGCTCGCCTTCGGGATCGGGACGAGCGAGGTCGAGATGGTCCTCGCCACCCAGACCCTCCTCCAGCGCGACCCGAAGACATACGAGGTGCGGGTCGACGGTCGGCTCCGGCCCGGCGTCGGCGCCAAGGACGTGATCCTCGCCCTGATCGCCCGGATCGGGATCGGCGGCGGCACGGGCCACGTGTTCGAGTATCGCGGCGACGCGATCCGCGCCCTCTCGATGGAGGAGCGGATGACGATCTGCAACATGAGCATCGAGGGCGGCGCGCGGGCCGGGCTGATCGCACCCGACGACACGACCTTCGAGTACCTCCACGGTCGCCGCCACGCCCCGAAGGGCGATGCCTGGGACGATGCCGTCGCGAGGTGGCGAACGCTCCCCTCCGATGACGGTGCGGTCTTCGACCGGTCGCTCGACCTCGACGCGGATGCGCTCGAGCCGATGGTGACCTACGGGACAAACCCGGGGATGGGGATCCCGGTGAGCGGCCGCGTTCCCGATCCCGCGGACGCTGCGGACCCGGGTGCCCGCCGCGCCCTGGAGCATGCGCTCGAATACATGGACCTCCGGCCGGGGCAGGCCATCGCCGGTCAGCCGGTCGACGTCGTGTTCATCGGGAGCTGCACGAACAGCCGAATCAGCGACCTCCGGCTCGCCGCTGGCGTCCTGCGCGACCGACACGTCGCCGACGGCGTCCGGCTCATGGTGGTCCCCGGATCCCAGCAGGTGAAGGCACAGGCGGAGCGCGAAGGGCTGCACGAGGTCTTCCGCGCCGCCGGTGCCGAATGGCGCGAGGCCGGCTGCTCCATGTGCATCGCGATGAATGGCGACCAGCTGCGGCCCGGCCAGTACGCGATCAGCACGAGCAACCGCAACTTCGAGGGTCGCCAGGGCAAAGGCGGGCGAACGTTCCTCGCCTCGCCGATGACCGCGGCGGCAAGCGCGATCAGCGGCGTCGTGACGGATCCGCGGACGCTCCCGGGAATCGAGCGGCCGGCGACGGTCGGCGGAGGGCGCTGACCGTGGGCGAGCCGTTCCGCCAGTTCAGCAGCCGGGTCGTCCCGCTTGGCGCGGAGAACGTGGACACGGACCAGGTGGTGCCGGCCCGCTACCTCAAGGTCACCGACAAGGCCGGCCTCGCCGACGCCCTCTTCCGCGACTGGCGCTTCAACGAGGACGGGACGCTCCGCGAGCCCCGCTTCGTGCTGGACCAGCCCGGCATGGCGGGCCGCGCGATCCTGCTCGTCGGCGACAACTTCGGGGCCGGCTCGTCGCGCGAGCACGCGCCTTGGGCGCTGGCGGCATGGGGGATCCGGACGATCATCTCCACCTCGTTCGCCGACATCTTCCGCAACAACGCGCTCAAGAACGGCGTCCTGCCCGTGGCGGTGGACGCGGCCACGCACGCGCGACTCTTCGAGCTGGTCGCCGCCGACCCGGATGCGCAGCTCACGGTGGATCTGTCCGAGGAGGGGATCCTGCTCCCGGACGGCACCACCATCGACTTCACGATCGACCCGTTCGCGAAGCGCATGCTGCTCGCCGGCACCGACGAGATCGGCTACGTGGTCGCGAAGCTGCCGGCGATCCGGGCGTGGGAAGCCACGCACCCGGGCCGTGTCGACACGCGGCTCGAGACGCCGCTCGACGGTTCGCCGCTCCCCGTCGGGTCCTGACAGGGTCGCGCGGCTCCGATCCGCGCCGGCCGCCGGCCTCAGGAGCGCCGATACTCGCCGGACGCACGGGTCATCAGCCCGAAGTCCACGAGGTATCGGCGCAGCGCGGCCACGTCCGGGTGGAAGAGCGCGAGCCGCTGGTTGACCTCCTTCTCCGGGTACGCGCGATCCTCGGGGAAGCAGAGCTCGAGCAGGTGCAGGAGCACGACGCGCTTCTTCCGATCCTGGGCCGGGATCGAGACCAGCCGACCATCGCGGAAGAAGCTGCGCAACACCTTGGCCTCGAACGGGTCGCCGGACGCCGCCGCCGCAGGGGAACCCGCGGGTGCGGCTGGTCCACGCGTGGGAACAGCGGGCATGGCCGGTCCGGGCGCCGACGTGGCAGGCGAGCGCGCGGGTCCCGAAGCTGCGGGCGCATCGTCGCCGGTCATCGATGTCCCCCCGTTGATGTCAGAGCAGCGGCGGCCGCTCGAAGGGCTTCCCGAGAACGTGCTCGTCGAGGAACGCGAGGACCGTCGCATACCAGAGGCGCGCGTTCGCGGGCTTCAGGATCCAGTGATTCTCGTCCGGGAAGTACAGGAACTTCGCGGCCACCCCGTGGCGGCGCAGGTCGGTCCAGAGGCGCAGCGCCTCGCTGACGGGGACCCGGAAATCCTGCTCGCCGTGGATGACCAGCATCGGCGTCTCGATCGTGCCGACGTGCTCGCTCGGCGACTCGCGGATGTAGCGCGACGGGTCGCGATACGGGTCGCCCATCTCGAACTCCCAGAGGGCGCCGGTGTCCGTCGTGCCGTGGAATCCGCGCAGCTCCCAGAGGCTGGCGTGCGTCACGATCGCCCGGAAGCGGTCCGTGTGCCCGGCCACCCAGTTCGCCATGTAGCCGCCGAACGAGCCGCCCATGAGCGCCGTGCGCGAGGCGTCGAGATCGGGGCGCTCCAGCGCGCCGTCGATTGCGGTCATCACGTCCGTGAAGGGCGCCGCGCCCCAGTCCACCCAGCCGCGCTGGATCATGTCCTGCCCGTATCCGAGCGAGATCGCCGGGTCCGGCCCGACGACCGCATATCCCCGGGCGACGAGGATGTGCGCGTTCCAGCGCCAGTGCCAGGAGTTCCACGAACCGAGCGGGCCGCCGTGGACGAAGGCGACGAGCGGCGCCGGCGCCTCCGCGGAGGAATCGGCGGGTCGGATCAGCCACGAGCCGATCGCGGTCCCGTCGGCCGCGGTCGCGGTGAGCCGTTCCACGATTCCGGATACCACGATCCCGCCCTCGTCGATCGAGTTGGCGAGCTCGACCGGGGCCTGGTCCGCGGCGCGCGCGTCCAGGCGGACGATCCGCGGTGGCGTGGCCATCGTCGAGCGAAGCGCGAAGAGTGCGGCTCCATCCGGAGTCGGGCACAGGTCGGAGTAGGCACCTTCGAAGGCGAGACGAGTCACGCGACCGTCGGCCTCGCCGCCGACCTCGACCCGGTAGACCGCGCAGTTCCCGTCGTCGTCGGCCGTGAAGAAGATCGCCCCGCCGTCCGGCGCCCAGACGGGAGCGCTGGGCCAGCGGTCCAGGTCCGCGGCGAGCGGACGCTTCTCACCGGTGGCGAGGTCGATGACGGCCAGCGAGGCTCGTTGAGCCGTCTCTGGGGTTCCGCGCGTGTAGGGCACCGCGGCCACGCTGCGCCCGTCCGGGGAGCACGCCGGCGCGTCGTACCAGGCGTCGCCGGACGTGAGCACACGCGCTTCGCCGGATGCGACGTCATACGCGACCAGGTCCTCGCGCATCTCCGGCATCGCGCTGGTGTCGTTCCGCGCGGCGATGACGGTCCGTCCATCGGGGGTGATGTCGGCGCCCGTGTCCTCGAAGGCGAACGTGGAAGGGCGCGGATCGAGATCGCGCGGTTCCGCGAGGCGCGACTCCGGCCCCGGCGGCAGGTCCGCCGCGAACAGGTGCCGGCGCCGCGGGGCCAGCCAGTGGTCCCAGTGGCGGACCGGGTAGTCATCCTCGAAGAGGAGCGCCGTCACCCCGGCGTCCTTGCGAGCCTTGGCACGCTCGGCGTCCTCGGCAAAGGTCGCCGCCCCGAGGTGGACGCCGCTCCCGAACAACACGACGGGCGCCTGGCGCGCCACGACCAGGCCATCGACGCCGCCCTCGGGCGCGACGAGCAGGCGCGCCTCACCGCTTTCCGGGGGCAGCAGCCAGAGCGCCTGGATCGGCTTCTCCGGGTCGGGCTTCGCGTCGGGATCGGGCCGGCTCGACGTGAAGAGGAGCGAGCCGTCGGGCAGGAACGCAGCTCCGCCCGCCTCGCCCGCGACGGAGCGGGTCAGGCGGCGTGCGGGGACGGCATCGGCCGCGTCCACCTGCCAGAGGGAGGTGGTCATCTTCTTGCCTTCGGCGTCGGGTCGCCCAACGGCGACCACGAGGCGCCGGCCATCCGGGCTGAGCCGGAGTGACGACAGGCGTGGGAGGGCCAGCATGCGGTCGAAGTCGAACGAATCGCTCATGCCCGCATCATGGCACCAGCGGGAGGCCCGGTGAGGTCGCGCGGCGCAGGGACCGGACCCACCAGGCCTGCGGCCGAGCGCCGGGTCGCAATCCGGCACGGCTCGGCGTCTGCGCCGTCCTGCGCGTCGGTCCTGGCCGACCGGAAACCGGCTCACGGGCGCGTCACCGGCTCGTCCCGGCTCGCCGCCCGCTCGCGGGCTAGCCGGTCCGCGCCGCCCGGACCCAGCCGAGGAACGTCCGCGTCCGCTCCGCGATGGCTGCCCGGTCCCCGCCGCGCATCAGCTCGCCGGGGTACAGGTGCCCGCCGACGCCGAGACAGGCGGCGCCCGCCGCGAACCAGGCCCGCGTCGCCTCCTCGGTCGCCTCGACGTTCGTGGGCATGACCCGGGACGCGGGGCTCGGCGCCAGGAAGTTGCGCACGAATGCCGGCCCGTCGAACGCGGCCGCCGGGAAGAGCTTCACGATCTCGCAGCCGAGCTCCTCGGCCGCAGCGATCTCCGTGGCCGACCCCGCGCCGGGGATGTAGGCGATTCGGCGCCGGTTGCAGAGCCGCGCGACGTCCGCGCTGAGCGACTGCCCGACGATGAAGCTCGCACCCGCCGCGATGAAGAGTGCGGCGGTCGGCGCATCGATGATCGTGCCCGCACCGAGGATCACGTCGGGCAGCTCCCGGCTGACGCGGCGCGCCAGGTCCGCGAACGTCGCGTACGCGAACTCTCCCCGGTTGGTGAACTCGACGACCCGCGCTCCCCCGTCGCGACAGCCCGCGACGAACGCGAAGGCCGAATCCGCGTCGGGTGCGACGAAGGTGGGGACGGCGCCGACCTCCAGGATCGTCCGGAGCACGTCGAGCCGGTGGTGCCAGGGCATGTGATCGGGCACTCCTTCCCTGGATGGCCGGTCGTTGGACCGGAGGCTGCACGCCGAATCCGCGCGTCCTCGAGACGGGGGTCGCGCTGCAATCATGGCGCGGCGAAGTCGCGGGCGCCACAATCTGCGCGTGGACCTCCCCGTCAACCTCGTCGATCTGGCGATCGTCTTGATCGCCGTCGTCGCCGCGGTGCTCGGCTGGCGGTCGGGCGCCATCCCGCAGGTCCTCGGGCTGGCGGGCGCGGCGGTGGGAATCGCTGCCGTCGTGCTCCTGGTACCGGCCGCCGCGAGCGCGCTCGACCGCTTCGACGCCCCGATCCGTGCCTTCCTCGCCTTCGGTGGCGCGTTCCTCGTCGTTGCCGTTGCCGAGGCGATCGGCTCGACGCTCGGTGCCGGGCTGCGGGATCGGCTCGGACGCGGCGTCGCCAATCGGCTCGACGCCGTGATGGGCGCCGTCTTCGGCGTCGCGCAGGCGCTCGTCCTCGCCTGGCTCATCGGCGGGCTGCTCGCGACCGGCCCGTTCCCGTCGCTCGCCCGCGAGTCCCAGCGGAGCGTCGCCGTGCGGGCGCTCCTGGGCGTCCTCCCGCCGCCTTCGGAGGTGGCCGGCGAGCTGGGGGGCCTCATCGACGCGTCAGGACTGCCGCAGGTGTTCACCGGCCTGGAGCCCCAGCCCGCACCGGCCGTCCCCGTGCCCGGCCTGGCGACCGCCGAGCAGATCGCGGCGCCGGCCCGCGAGAGCGTCGTCCGCGTGGACGCGCAGGCATGCGGCCAGATCCTGACCGGGACCGGATTCGCCGTTGCGCCGAACTTCGTGGTGACGAACGCCCACGTCGTAGCGGGCGCCTCGAGCGTGGCGGTGACCTCGGACGTGACGGGCCATCGTGGTCGCGGGGTCGTCGTGCTCTTCGATCCCGAGCTCGACCTCGCGCTCGTCAGGACCCCCGACCTCGTCTTCCGACCGCTCGTGCTCGCCGGATCCGCCCCCGGACGCGGAACCGTCGGGGCGGCGCTCGGACATCCGAACGGCGGCGCCCTGACCGTGATCCCGGCGGCCGTGTCGGCCGAGATCCGCGCCCGCGGCCGGGACCTGTATGCCACCCACATCGTGATCCGCGACATCCTGGAGCTGCGCGCGCCGGTCGAGCCGGGCGACAGCGGCGGGCCGCTCGTGCTGGCGGACGGGACGGTGGGCGGCGTCGTTTTCGCCGAGTCGCGGACCGACGCGGGGGTCGGCTACGCGCTCGACCCGCTCGCGGTCGCCGACCGCGTCAACCCGCTGCTGGGCCGGACGGCCGCCGTGGACACCGGGGCCTGCCTGCGCTGACGCGCGCACGAACTGGGGCACCCCGGCCGCCGCCCCGCTGCGCCGTACACTTCGCGACGCCACGTCAGCTTCGTCGCGTCACGACCCGATCACCAGACACCAGCCGCGAGGACACTCGATGACCGACCGCGCCGTCCACCCGTACAACCTGCCGAGCGACCCGGCCAAGCGTCACAGCGCCGCGCTGACCGACGGGCCGGACCGCGCTGCGGCACGCGCCATGCTCAAGGCGATCGGGTTCACCGACCAGGACCTGGCCCGGCCGCTGATCGGCGTCGCCACGACGTGGATCGAGACGATGCCCTGCAACTTCAACCAGCGCCGCCTCGCGGAGTTCGTCAAGGAGGGGATCCGGGCCGCCGGCGGGACGCCCATGGAGTTCAACACGATCGCGGTCAGCGACGGCGTCTCGATGGGCACGGACGGGATGAAGGCGTCGCTGATCAGCCGCGAGGTGATCGCCGACTCGATCGAGCTGGTGGCCCGCGGCCACCTGTTCGACGGGATGGTCTGCCTCGTCGGGTGCGACAAGACGATCCCCGGGGCCGCGATGGCGCTCGTCCGCCTCGACCGGCCGGGCCTGGTCCTCTACAACGGAACGATCTACCCGGGCACCTACAAGGGCAGGAACGCCGACATCGTGACCGTCTTCGAGGCGATCGGCGCATACCGGGCGGGCACGATCTCCCTCGACGAGCTGTACGAGATCGAGAGCGCGTCCTGCCCGGGCGCGGGCGCCTGCGGCGGCCAGTACACCGCGAACACGATGAGCATGGTGATGGAGTTCATCGGGCTCTCGCCGGCCGGCCTCAACGGCATCCCGGCCGAGGATCCCGCGAAGGACGCGGCCGCCCGCCGCTGCGGTGAGCTGGTCATGGACCTGGTCCGCCGCGACGTCCGGCCCTCGTCCATCCTCGACCGGCACGCCCTCGAGAACGGCATCTCGGCGGTGGCGGCCACGGGCGGCTCGACGAACGGCGTCCTGCACCTGCTCGCGATCGCGCGGGAGGCCGGAATCCCGCTCGAGATCGACGACTTTGGGACGATCGCCGACCGGACGCCGATCGTGGCCGACCTGAAGCCCGGCGGGCGCTTTTCGGCCTCCGAGATGTACGACGCCGGCGGCGTGGCGCTGGTCATGCGCGAGCTGCTCTCCCGCGATCTGCTCCACGGCGACGCCCCCACCATCGACGGCCGGACGATCGCCGAGATCGGTGCCGCGGCCAGGGAGACCCCCGGGCAGCAGGTCGTCGTGCCGATCGCGACGCCGATCAAGCCGATCGGTGGGCTCACGATCCTCCACGGCTCGCTTGCCCCGGACGGCTGCGTCATCAAGCTGGCCGGTCACGAGCGGCGGTTCCAGCGCGGCCCGGCCCGCGTCTTCGACTCCGAGACGGCCTGCTTCGCGGCGGTCAAGGCCGGCACGATCCGGCCCGGCGACGTCATCGTGATCCGCTACGAGGGTCCGGTCGGCGGGCCCGGGATGCAGGAGATGCTGAGCGTCACGGCCGCGCTCGTCGGCGAGGGCCTGGGCGACCAGGTGGCGCTTCTCACCGACGGTCGGTTCTCCGGTGGAACACATGGGCTGATGGTCGGCCACGTCGCGCCGGAAGCCGCTCTCGGCGGACCGATCGCGCTCGTCCGGGAGGGAGACGAGATCGAGATCGACGTCGATCGCAAGGCGATGGACCTGCTGGTCGAGCCGGCCGAGCTGGCCGCCCGGCGCGCGGCGTGGTCGCCGCCTCCCCCGCCCTACCGCGGCGGCGTGATGGCGAAGTACGCGGCGCTCGTCTCGTCCGCGTCGGACGGCGCGATCACCACCGGCGCACGGTTGCAGGCGAGCCTCCCGAACGCGTGATGCCTGACCGCGAGCAGCGAGCGTGACGATGCCGACACGCAGCGTGCCGACGCGCCCTGCGCCATCGTCGCGGCGCCCCGGGCTGGTCGGCTTCCGGATCGCCGCGACCGGCGCGGCGGGCACCGACTGGACCCGGCTCGACGAGACGTGGGCGCTCGCCGGCGAGATCGACGCCTTCGACGCGGGCTGGATGAGCGACCACCTCTCGGACGCCAGCCAGCCACGCGGCGGCCCCGCGCTCGAGTCGCTGACCACCGCGGCCGCGCTCGCCCACCGCGTGCCTGGCAAGTGGATCGGCATCGCCGTCCTCGCCAACACGTTCCGCCACCCGGCGATCGTGGCGAAGGCCGCGACCGTGCTGGACCACGCGACGGGCGGGCGGTTCATCGTCGGCATCGGCGCCGGCTGGCACGAGGGCGAGCACGACGCGTTCGGCATCCCGCTCCCGCCGATCGCGGAGCGCTTCGATCGCTACGAGAGTGCCGTCCGGACGATCGCCGCGCTGTTCTCGGACGCGGCACGGACCGCCCCCGGCGTGCGCGTCGACGATCCGACCTACCCGCTGCACGGGGCCACGAACGAGCCGCCACCCTTGCGGCCGGGTGGCCCGCCGATCTGGCTCGGCGGCCAGCGGCGGCGGGGCATCGCGCTCGCCGTCCGGTACGCGGACGGCTGGCCGATGCCCGGCAACCGGCCGGGCGACGTTGCCTACTTCGCCGAGAAGCGCGACGAGATCCGGCGCGCCCTTTCGGCGGCGGGCCGCGATCCCGACGACTTCGCGTTCGCGGCCCAGCTGAGCTGCGGGACCACGACCGCCGATCGCGCGGAGGCCCTTGCCGTCGCCCGGCGCTTCGTCCGGGCGGGAGCCAACCACGTGATCCTCGGACTCCCCGCGACCGTGGCTCCCGGCGGGCTGGCCGCCGTCGCAGACGAGATCGCGGAACCGCTCCGCGAGGGGCTCGGCTGATCCCGCAACCCCGGAAGCGGGCCGGACCGCGGCGGGGCATCATGGCGTCGTGACCGACGAGATCCACCTGCCCGGCCCCGAAACAGCGTCCGCGGCCGCCCCGGCCGCCGCGCCCGCCGTTGCCTCTGCGGCCGCCCCGGCCGCCGCCGACCCGGGAGCGATCTACACCGCGCCGGATCGACCCCGCGGCCTCGACGCCTACTTCGCGCCGGGTGGCGAGGACGAGGCGACCGACGAGCGGCGGGCCGACGAGCGACGCAACCTCCGGCTCCTCTTCCTGATGGTCGCGGCGCTCGTCGTGATCCCAACGCTGCTGACCATCGCAGCCCTGGCCCAGGAGCTGGTCACCCGCCGCGGCGGCTGAGCCCTGGCTACTCCGGCCGCTGCTTGATGAGCCGCCCGCGGCGGGAGACCGCCCGGGTCGCGAGCGCTGCCACGCCCATGGCCACGATCGCCCGCTCGTTGGCGGGCAACGGCCGAACCACGGCGAGGAACTGGTCCGCGCGCGATCGGTCGATGACGGCGAGGAGCGCGCGTCCGCGCTCCGTGAGCCAGACAGAGCGCATCCGCCGGTCGTCGAGCTCTGCGCGGCGTTCGAGGAGGCGCCGGCGCTCCAGGCCGTCGACCAGACGCGACGTGGCCGACGGCGATCGGTTGAGGGTGTCGGCCAGGTCGACGATCGTCGTGGTGCCACCGTCCGCGAGCGCGTAGAGCGCGGCGAGCTGCGTGAAGCCGAGGCGGACCTCGCCGAGCTGCGCCGCGAACCCGATCACGAGCTCGCGCCAGAGTGCCTTGCCGAAGGCCACCCGATCGGACAGCTCACGTGGGTTCTGGATCCGGTTCCGCGCGGCCGCGACCGGGGCGAGCAGGACGTCGTCGGCCATGGCCTCCAGGCTGGCGGTCGAGACGCGGGCGTGGCCGCCCGGGCGGCGGGGTCGCGGCGTGTTCGGCATCGTGTGCGAGCCTAGCCCGACGAGACGATGGGTGCAACGTTGCACGCGATTTGCCCGCGTCGCACGCAAGCGGGAGTACGCTCGTGCTCAATCTCATCCCGGCGAGCTGCCCATGCCCGCCATTCCCGCTGCCGGCGCACGTCGGCATGCTCGAGGAGGTCGATGTCCTCGCTCGCGTTCGTGTTCCCCGGCCAGGGGTCGCAGGCCGTCGGCATGGGCCGTGCGCTCGCCCAGGCGTCTGCCGCGGCCGCCGCCGTGTTCGCGGAGGCGGATGCGGCCCTCGGTGAGCCGCTGAGCCGCCTCGCCTGGACCGGCCCGGCGGATGAGCTCGACCTGACCGTCAATGCCCAGCCGGCGCTCCTGGCCGCCTCGATCGCGTTCCTCCGCGCCCTCGAGGAGCGGCGCGAGGCGGGCGGCCGCCCACCGCTGGCGCCGGCGTTCGCCGCCGGCCACTCGATGGGCCAGTACAGCGCGCTCGTGGCGTCCGGCGTCGTGTCGCTGCCCGACGGGATGCGCCTGGTCCGCGAGCGCGGGCGTCTCATGCAGGCGTCGGGCGAGGGCAGCCCGGGCGCGATGGCCGCGATCATCGGCCTGCCGGACGAGCGCCTGCCCGAGCTGATCGCAGTCGGCGCCGCCCACGGGACGTTCGGCGTGGCGAACCGGAACTCGCCCGGCCAGGTCGTCGTGTCCGGCGTCCGCCCCGCGGTCGAGGCCGCCGCGGCCGCGGCCAAGGGACTCGGAGCCAAGCGTGCCGTCGTGCTGCCGGTCAGCGTCGCGGCCCACTCGCCGCTCATGGTCGAGGCAGCCGCAGGGATGCGCGCCGCCCTCGCCGGTGTCGAGTTTCACGCGCCGGCTGTCCCGCTCCTCGCGAATGCCGACGCCCGGCCGCTCACCACGGCCGACGCCTGCCGCACGGAGCTGGTCGACCACCTCACCACCGGCGTCGACTGGATCGCAGCCGTCACGGCCATGCGGTCCGCCGGCGTCGATCGGTTCGTCGAGGTCGGCCCGGGGCGCGTGCTCTCGGGGCTTATCCGCCGGATCACGCCGGAGGCGGAGACCATCCCGCTCGACGATCCGGGCGCCCCTGGCGGCCTGACCGATCCTGACGCCGTCCCGGTCGCCTGACCGGGCGCCATCCATCATCACCCAACCTGGAACCCGCGCTCGAACCACCCGGAGGACCTCCCAGCACCGTGCGAAAGCCCGATTACACACGCCGCGTCGCCGTCACCGGCCTCGGCATCGTCAGCCCCATCGGATCGGAGGTCGACACCGTCTGGGAGCATCTCGTGGACGGCGTCAGCGGCCTCGGCCACATCACCTACTGGGATCCGTCGCCGTACGAATGCCAGGTCTCGGGCGAGGTGCCGGACTTCGATCCGGCCGCCTGGATGAACTTCAAGGAGGTCCGCCGGACCGACCGGAACGTGGTCCTCGGCGTTGCCGCGGCGAAGAAGGCCCTCGCCCACAGCGGCCTCGAGGTCACCGACGCCAACCGGGACGAGATCGGCGTCCTCTTCGGCTCGGGCGGCGGCGGCTCCCGACTCCTCATGGAGAACCGGCAGGTCTGGGAATCGAAGGGCGCCCGCGCCGTCAGCCCGTTCTACATCGCGAACATGCTGCCCGACACGGCGTCGGGCCAGATCGCGATCGAGACCGGGATTCGCGGCCCGAACATGTGCATCGTGACGGCCTGCTCCACGGGCACGCACAACATCGGCGAGGCTGCCGAGCTGATCCGGCGCGGCGACGTCGTCGCGGCCCTCGCCGGCTCCACGGAGAGCCCGCTCCACGAGCTGATCCACATCGGATTCTCGAACATGCGCGGGATGGGGACGCCGCGGCCCGGCGAGCCCGAGCAGACGATCTCGCGACCCTTCGACGCCACCCGCAACGGCTTCGTCCTCGGCGAAGGCGCCGGCGCCGTGATCCTCGAGGACCTCGAGCTCGCACGGGCACGCGGCGCGACCATCTACGCCGAGGTGGTCGGGTTCGGGTCGGCAGCCGACGCGTGGGACCTGATCCAGCCCGTGGAGAAGGGCGATGGCGTGCGGCGGGCGCTGCTGCAGGCGCTCGAGCGCCACGACGTGAAGGCCGAGTGGATCGACATGATCAACCCGCACGGGACCTCGACGCCGCTCGGCGACCTCCGCGAGGCCGAAGCGTTCTGGGCCGTCTTCGGCGAACGGACGCCGGAGATCCCGATCAGCGCCACGAAATCGCTGACCGGCCACCTGATGGGCGCCGCGGGCGCCGTCGAGGCGATCTTCACGGTCCTCTCGGTCCACAACCAGGCCGTGCCGGGCGTGCCAACGTTCCGCGACCCCGACCCGGCGATCAACCTCAACGTCCCCCGGGAGACCATCCGCCGCGAGATCCGCTACGCGATCTCCGACAACGTCGGCCTCGGCGGGCACAACGGCGCGGTGATCTTCAAGCACTACGAAGGGGACTGACCCGGCCTCGGGGCTACAATCGAGGCGGCGCCGCCGGACACCGCCCACCGTCGCCCGACGTGCCGCGCCCATCGACGCACTCGCAGCGCCACAGCTCGCTCCCGGAGGATCTCGCCCGTGCCACCCAGCGCCGACCCCGCCCGCCGTGCCGTCGTGACCGGCCTGGGAGCCGTCATGCCGATCGGCAACGACTTCGAGACGTACTGGCGCAACCTGCGCGACGGCGTCTCCGGGGTGGCGCGGATCACCGCCTTCGACCCGACCGACTTCGAGGTCAAGATCGCGGCCGAGGTCAAGGGCTTCCGCGCCGCGGATCACATGGATGCGAAGATGGCCCGCCGGATGAGCCGCTTCATCCACTTCGCGATGGCGGCCGCAAAGGAGGCGCTCGCGTCGGCGGACCTCGATCCGGCGGCGTTCGACCAGGACGCCCGCGACCGGTTCGGCGTGGTCGTCAACACCGGCGGTGGCGGGATCGAGCAGATCGTCGAGGGCACCCACGTCCGGCGGGAGCGCGGCCCGCGGTTCGTCTCACCGTTCGCGATCCCGGCCCTCTCCGGATCGATGGCCGCCGCGATGCTCAGCATGGAGTACGGCATCACAGGCCCCGTCATGACCCAGGTCGCCGCGTGTGCCACCTCTGTCATCGCCTTCCACGACGCCCTTCGGCTGATCGCGACCGGCGAGTGCGACGTGGTCCTGACCGGCGGCACGGAGGCACCCGTCCTGGAGGTCGGCATCGCCGCGCTGGGCAACATGGGCGCGCTCAGCAAGCGGAATGATGACCCGACGCATGCTTCCCGGCCGTTCGACCGTGACCGCGACGGCTTCGTCCTCGGCGAGGGCGGGGGCGTGGTCGTCGTCGAGTCGCTGGCGCACGCCCTGGCGCGCGGGGCAACCCCGATCGCGGAGGTGCTCGGTGGCGCGTTGACCGCGGACGCGTTCCACATCTCCGCGCCGGAGCCCACGGGACGCGGCGCCTCGCGCGCGATGACGATGGCGCGGGAGCGCTCCGGCGTGACCGCGGACGAGATCGACTGGATCGTGGCCCACGGGACGTCCACGCCGCTCAACGACTCCACCGAGTCGCGGGCGATCAAGGCATC
>JADGQH010000328.1 GCA_017881985.1 Chloroflexota bacterium
TGCCGCCCGTGCTCGACGGTTGTCGCGCCAATCATCGCTTCCGAACGCGGCCGGGTCCAGTGGTACCCGACGGCGCCCGGCGTTGGCCGGTGCGCGGATGGATGCCCGTGACCGGACCATTGACGCCTGTTCGGACGATCGAGGGGCGCAGACAGTGGGGACGTCCCGGGGTTCCCACCAGGCTCCGGTCTCGAGGTCCCCGCATCGCCCATGATCCGCGCCCGCCACCTGCCTACCCGCCGGCCAGTGCCGCTGCCGGTCGGGCCACGGCCGCCGGACGGCGCGCGACCCGTGCCGGATCGGCGCCTGGACGGCCGCAGCGTCGACGGGCGCAGGCTGGGCCTCGACCGGTTCCTCGTCGCCCTCGCGGCTCTTGGCTGGATCATCGCGGTCGCCTGGCTGGTGATGGGCCTTGGCGACGATGCCGCGCGGCGGGTCGTCTCGGATGTCGGCGAGACCACCCTGGACCTGCTCGCGGCCGCGCTCGTCATCCGTGCCGGCCTCCGAATCGACGTCCGGCGGATCCGCCGCGGCTGGATCGTCGTGGGGATCGCGATGATCGTCTACGCCGTCGGCGACGGGACGTGGGCCTGGCTGGACATCGCGGGCGGGAGCACGACGTCGCCGTCGCTGGCCGACGCGGCGTACGTCCTGTACTACCCGACCATCGTGGCCGCCCTCTTCATGTTCCAGCGTGCCTCGTCGGCAAAACGCGACACGCTGCGCCTCACGATCGACTCGCTGATCGTGGTCATCGGCGGCGGCATCGTCGTCTGGCACACGCTCTTCCGGCCCGTGCTCGCGTCGCTGGACCCGGACCCCGTGAGCGCGGCGCTCGCGCTCGGCTACCCGATCGGCGATCTCGTGCTCCTGTTCGGCGTCGCCGCGACCGCGCTGCGCCACCCGCCCGAGATCGATGTCCGGGCCCTCGTGGCGCTGGTCGGCGGTCTCGGGCTCATGTTCGTCGCCGACGTCGGCTACGGGCAGCTCAACCTCGCCGGGTCGTTCGGCTACGAGCGCTGGCCGGACATCATCTACCTGAGCTCGACGCTGATGATGGCCCTGGCCGGGTACTTCCAGGCGCATCCGGCCGCGTCGGCGGACGGCCGCGGGACGACGCTCAGCCGCTGGCTCCTGGCGCTGCCGTACGTCGCGCTCGCGGCCGGCTACTGGGTCCTGATCAGCCTTGCCCTGGGCCAGGTGACGGGCGAGCTCATGGAGGTCCTGTACGGAGCCGTCGTGCTGACCGGGGTGGTCCTGGTCCGCCAGGAGCTCGTGCTCCGCGACAACAGCCGCCTGCTCACCGAGCACGCCCGCCTCGTCTCGGAGGATCGGTTCCGGGCCCTCTCCGCCAACGCGTCGGATGCGGTCGTGCTCGTCGACCGCGCGGGCCTCGTGACCGATGCCACGCCGCAGGTCGGGCGCGTCCTCGGCATCGACGTCGCCCAGCTGGTCGGCCGCCCCATCTCCCGGCTCGTTCACGCCGATGACGCCGGTCGCGTGCAGCAGTTCATCGCGGACGTTGCCGACGGACGTTCCGTCCCGGGGCCGCTCGAGTGGCGCCTGTGGGACCGGACGGGCGTCTGGCGGCAGATGGAGACCGTCGCCGCGAACCTCCTCGACAACCCGGCGGTCGGCCAGATCGTGCTGACGACGCGCGACGTCCGGGAACGCAAGACGCTCGAGCGGCAGCTCACCCAGGTGGCTCTCCACGATCTCCTCACCGATCTCCCGAACCGCACGCTGTTCCGCGACCGCCTGGGCCAGGCGCTGGCGAGCGCGTCGGAGGCCGATCGAAGCACGACCGTCCTCTCGATCGGGCTCGATGGCTTCAAACGGGTGAACGACAGCCTTGGGAATCCCGTGGGAGACCAGGTCCTCCAGGAGGTCGCCCGTCGCCTGCAGGTCTGCGTCGGTCCCGCCGACACGTGCGGCCGCCTGGGCGGCGACGAGTTCGGGGTCCTTCTCGACGGCGACGCGCCGGCCGGGGATGGGATGGCCGCAGCCGAGCGCATCCTGGCCGCGATCCGGGCGCCGATCGACGTCGCCGGGCTGCCCACGCACGTGACCGCGAGCCTGGGCCTCTCCACTGCCGCCCCGGGTGACGCCGACGCGCGCACGCTCCTGCGCAGGGCGGACATGGCGCGGTCCGTCGCACGGAACGCGGGTGGCGACCGGGCCGTCGTCTTCGAGCCGGCCATGCACGAAGCCGTGCAGGCCCGGTTCGAGCTCGAGCTCGAGCTGCGGCGCGCCATCGACCAGTCCGAGTTCGTGCTCAACTACCAGCCGATCGTGGACCTGCAGACCGGGGATCTCGTCGGCGCGGAAGCCCTCATCCGCTGGGAGCATCCGACCCTCGGACGGATCGCCCCCGGCGTGTTCATCCCGCTCGCCGAGGAGTCGGGGCTGATCGACGAGATCGGGACGTGGGTGCTGCGCACCGCGTGCGTCGAGGTCGCCCGGTGGGCCCAGCTGTCCCCGGGGCGGGTACCCCGCGTGTCGATCAACCTTTCCGCGCACCAGCTCGCGGACCCGCAGCTCGCCTGGACCGTCCAGGCGGCCCTGGCCCACGCGAGCGCGACACCGAGCTGGGTCACGCTCGAGCTGACGGAGAGCATGCTCATGGAGAACAGCTCCGCATCCCTCGAGCGGCTCCACGCGATCCGCGCCTTGGGCGTCCAGATCGCGATCGACGACTTCGGGACGGGATACTCGTCGCTCGCCTACCTGGAGCAGTTCCCGATCACGCACATCAAGATCGACCGCTCATTCGTGACGCCGCTCGACGATCCGAAGCGAGGAGACGGCGTCGTCCACGCGATCATCGAGATCGGGGGTGCGCTCGGGCTCACGACCGTCGCCGAGGGGATCGAGACGCAGACCGAGCTGCGAAGGCTGCGGGAGCTGGGGTGCCCGCTCGGCCAGGGTTACCTCTTCTCGAGGCCCCTGGAGCGCGACGCGATGGCGGACCTCGTCGCGCGCACGGGCGGGCCGGCATTCGCAAGCGAGGCCGCGCTGGGCAGGGCGCCGTCGACGGAGGCGGTTCGGGCGTAAGGGCCGGTCGCTCGGCTGTCGCGCCGTCAGCCCGGAGTCGTCCCCCGATCGTGGTCTGCTTCGTCCGCGTCCGCATCCGCCTTCGTCCGGTGGATCGTGCCCGGGGCATGCTCGGGCGGGGCATAGACCGTGTACA
>JADGQH010000100.1 GCA_017881985.1 Chloroflexota bacterium
GGCGGCTCGACAATCGCGGCAACGGCGCCGGTCGCCAACCCGGGCGCCCCCGCCTACACGCTCTACCCACCCGAGGCGCCGGCGCTCCTGCCCGGCACGGTGCACGACGTCGACTTCCCGATCATCGAGAAGGACATCACGGTCGCGACCGGCTTCGTCGTCCATGCGTGGACGTTCGGCGGGACGGTGCCCGGGCCCGCGATCCGCGTGCACCTCGGCGACACGGTCCGCGTCCACCTGACGAACCGGGGCCAGATGTCACACTCGATCGACTTCCATGCCAGCCAGACGGCGATGGACCACCAGATGATCGAGATCAAGCCCGGCGCCACGTTCACGTACACCTTCACGGCCGACTACGCGGGCGTCTGGATGTACCACTGCGGGACCGCACCCACCCTCCAGCACATCGCGAACGGCATGTTCGGGATGGTGATCGTCGAGCCGAAGGGCGGCTTCGCGAAGGTCGACCACGAGTACGCATTCATTCAGAGCGAGTGGTACCTGGGCGCGCAGGGCCAGCCCGCCGACTACCTGAAGGCGGCCGCCGGAGCGCCGTCGCCGGACTTCGTCGTCTTCAACGGCGTCGCCAGCCAGTACAAGGATCATCCGATCCCCGTGACCGCGAAGGACCGCATCCGGATCTTCATCCTCGACGCCGGCCCGAACATCGACAGCTCATTCCACGTGGTCGGCACGATCTTCGACACGGTCCACAAGGAAGGCGTCTCGCTCCTGAAGGGCAACCCCGACGGCTGGGGCTCGCAGGCGGTCGACCTCTCGCCGGCCCAGGGCGCCATCGTCGAGCTCGTGATCCCCGAGGACGGGAGCTATGCCTTCGTCACGCACGCGTTCAACTTCGTCGGTCGCGGGGCCGTGGGCGTCCTCAAGGCCGGCACTGGCGCAACGATGTCCCACTGATCCGATCCCGTCGGCGGCTTCGGCCCTGCCCATGTCCCTGGGCGGGGCCGGACGCCGCGTTCATGCGCCCTATTCGGGCGCCTCGCGACCTTCGCGCGTCGCCGCCGCGATCCCCAGGACACCGACCGCGATGAGCGCGGCCCCGCCGAGGAACGCGGGCCCCAGCACCTCGCCGAGGACCAGCACGCCGAGCACCGCGCCGACCACCGGCTGCGCGAAGAACGCCGCGGCGGCCACGGCCGGCGGCGCCGCCGCGTACCCGCGGTACCAGAGCGACCACGCGATGGCAGTGGCACCGATCCCCAGGTAGAGGACGGCTGCGGCGGTGAGCGGGGTGATGGGCGGGAGGGTCCGCCCCGCCAGCTCGAGTGGGACGAATGGCAGCAGCAGGACGACCGCCACCGCGCTCGCGCCGAGGATCGCCCGGAACGCCCCGACCGCCGCCACGAGCGGCCGGCCCACGCTGCTGAAGAGCGCCCAGGTCGCGGCCGACGCCACGAGCAGGAGGTCGCCCAGCAGCGCCCTGGGGAGCGTGATGCCGCCCGGCAGGACGGCCTGGGCTCCGGCCAGCCCGCCGAAACCGGCGTTCCGGGTCGCGAGCACCGCCACCCCCGCAACGGCCACGACGCAGCCCGCCCACGCGATCCGGCGGACCCGTTCGCCCTCCAGGAGCACGCCGAACACGAGCACGAAGGCGGGAGTGGTTGTCGTGAGGAGCGCTCCCTCCGCCCCGCCCGTCAGGCTCGTCCCGACGAACTGCATCACCATCGTGACGGCCACGACAGCACCGGCCGCCACGATCCGGCCCTTTGGTGCCGCGGCCAGCCCGAGCCGTCCCCGGAAGACCACCGCGAGCACGGCGACCCCGATCACGAGGCGCAGCACGCCCAGGGTCAGCGGCGGGATCGCGTCGAAGGTCGCCGCCGACACGACGTACATGCCACCCCACAGGGCGGCGGCTGCGAGAAGGTCGACGACCGGGCCGCGGGACGCAGCCCGGGCCGAGTCCCCGTGGCGACCGGCGGCCCCCCCCAATCAGACCGTCCCGGCCGCGCGCAGCGTCGCGATCTCCGCCGGTCCGTAGCCGAGCTCGGCGAGGACCTCGTCCGTGTGCTCGCCGAGGAGCGGCGGCGGCGTCCGGACCGTGGCGGGTGTCGCGCCGAGCACGAACGGCGGCGCCACCTGGCGGAGGCGGCCCAGGAGCGGGTGCTCCATCTCGACGGAGGCGCCCAGCGCGGCGACCTGGGGCGAGGCGAAAGCCGCCTCGAGGTCGTTGATCGGGCCGGCCGGGACGTCCGCCGCGGCAAGGCGTTCCAGCCACGTCGCGCTCGGCGCGGACGCGAAGCGCGCCGCGATGATCGGCCGAAGCTCGTCGCGGTTCGCAACGCGTGCCCCGTTCGACGCGAAGCGTGGGTCATCCGTCAGATCAGACGCACCGATTGCCTGGCAGAACCGCGGCCACTGCCGTTCGCTGCCGACGGCCACAGCGATCCATCCGTCAGCCGTGGCGAACGTCTCGTACGGGACGATGTTCGGGTGGGCATTCCCCCGCCGGGTCGGCGACTCGCCGGAGACGAAGTAGTTCTGGGCCTGGTTCGTAAGCCAGGCGAGCGTGGACCCGAGCAGCGAGATGTCGATCCGCTGCCCGCGGCCGGAGGCCGGCGACCCGGGCCGATCGCGCCCTGCGATCGCCGCGAGCACCGCGACTGCGCCGAGCATGCCCGTCGTGAGGTCGCTCACGGCGACGCCGGTCTTCGTCGGGAGACCATGCTCGGTATCGGGGGCCCCGGTGATCGACATGAGGCCGGAGACCGCCTGGACGATGAAGTCGTAGCCGGGCGCCGTCGCGTCGGGGCCGGTCGTCCCGTAGCCGGAGATCGCGAGGTGGACCAGCCGCGGATTCAGCGCCTCGAGGGCCGCGTCGTCGAACCCGAGCCGGGCGAACCCGCCGAAGCGGAAATTCTCCACCAGGATGTCCGCGCGCACGAGGAGGCGACGCAGGACGTCCCGTCCGGCGTCGGATCGGAGGTCCAGGCGGATCGAGCGCTTGTTCCGGTTCGCCGCCAGGAAGTAGGCCGCGGTTCCGGGGTCGTCCGGACCGGCCGTGCCGGGCGCCACCCACGGCGGGCCCCAGCCGCGCGTCGCGTCGCCCTCGAGCGGCTCCACCTTCACAACGTCGGCGCCGAGGTCGGCGAGCAGCATCGTGCAGTAAGGACCGGCGAGGACCGTGCTGCAGTCCGCGACGAGGATCCCCGCGAGGGGGCCGGCGGCGTGCTGCGCGGTCATCGCCGCGATGGTACGGCGTGGCGGTCGACGGCCGCCCGCGGTCGACCCGAGGCCGCCGTCGCCTCAGCCCCCCACGACGCGGTAGATCCGGCCGCTCGCGTAGTCGGCGACGTACATCTCGCCGGCCTCATCCTCGCCGAAGGCGCTGATCGCGAGCGACGTGTCCGCCACGAGGATCGGCTGTTGGCGTGCCGCCCCACCCGCGCTCAGCGTCCAGATCCGTCCGCTGCAGTAGTCGCCGAACAGGTAGAGCCCGGCCAGCGCGGGGGATCGCGATCCGCGGTACACGGCGCCGCCGACGACGGCACACCCGTTCCCGGCGTCATGGCCGTAGGACGCGATCGGGAAGGTGATCCCGGCGGGGGTGCAGGATCCCCGGAAGCACGTGTCGGCCTCGTACCGGTTCCACCCGTAGTTCGCCCCGCGGCCGCCGCCGGCCACGCGTCGGGCCCGATCGACCTCCTCGAAGCGGTCCTGGCCCACGTCGCCGATCCAGAGGTCTCCGGTCCGCCGGTCGAAGCTGAAACGCCACGGGTTGCGGAGCCCGTATGCCCAGATCTCGTGGCGGATCGTCGTGCTCGTCGCCCACGGATTCGAGGCTGGCACGCGATATGCCGGCGAGGCGCTGGTCACGTTCGGCGCGATCCGGAGGATCTTGCCGAGCAGCGTCGAGCGGCGCTGGCTGTTGCCGGACGGGTCGCCCCCACCTCCGCCGTCGCCGGTCCCGATGTACAGGTATCCGTCCGGCCCGAACGCGAGCTGGCCGCCATTGTGGTTCGCATAGGTCGGGTGCGGGATCCGCAGCAGGCGGCGCTCCGTCGTGGAGGCGCGGCTCGAGCTGGTGGCGCTGCGCCGGTACTCGGCCACGACGAGGGCGCCTGTCGCGTCCGTGTACGAGATGTAGAAGCGCCCGTTCGTGCGGTATGCCGGGTGGAACGCGAGGCCCAGGAGGCCCCGCTCGCCGCAGCAGGCGACACGGGAGCGGATGTCCAGGAACGGCGTCGCGACGAGGCTGCCGCCCCTCGAGACGATCCGGATCCGCCCGGTCTGCTCGACGACGAACAGTCGCCCGGAGCCATCGTGCGCATTCGCGATCTCGACCGGGCTCTCCAGCCCTCCGGTGAAGGCGACCAGGCGAAGCGACACTGCGGCCGCGGCCGGGGGCGCCTGGCCCGCGACGAGCGCGAACGTGGCGAGCAGGGTCGCCGCCACGCGAAGAACGAGCGTCGACATCGATCTGACCTCCGGGACGCGCCGGCCGCCGGGTCGGCCGGGGGACGCATTCTGCCTCACCGCGGGAACATCCGACGGGTCCGAGGAGCCCTCGGGGTACGATCCGTCCATGACTGCGTCCCCGACACCCTCCCAGCTCACCCTGATGACCGTGCATGCCCACCCCGACGACGAGACGATCGGGACGGGTGGCGTGATGGCGCGCGCCGTCGCGGACGGGCGACGCCTCGTCCTCGTCACCTGCACGCGCGGCGAGCTCGGCGAGATCGTGGACCCGGAGCTGGATACGCCTGCGAACCACCGGCGCCTGGGCGAGATCCGGGCCGCGGAGCTCGAGGCGGCGATGGCCGCCCTCGGCGTGACCGAGTGGGAGAACCTGGGCTACCGCGACTCCGGGATGATGGGCCAACCGGGCAACCATGATCCGCGGAGCTTCTGGCGGGCGGACCGCGACGAGGCGATCGGCCGGCTGGTCTGGATGGTCCGCCGCTACCGTCCCGACGTGATCACCGGCTACAACAGCTTCGGCGGCTACGGGCACCCCGACCACGTGAACGCGCACAAGGTGGCCGTCGGCGCCTTCTACCGGGCCGGCGATCCCGAGTGGTACCCCGAGCAGGTGGCCCCGGAGCACGGCGGGGCCGGGCCGGCCGAAGCGGACGGGGGCCTGCAGCCCTGGGCGCCAGCCAAGCTCTACGAGCAGGCGATGGGACGCGAACGGCGCGAGGCGATGGCGGCCCGGATGGAGGCGGCCGGGGTGCGATCGTTCTGGTCGCGTCCGGATCCGGCGGACGCGACGGCCGTGGCGGAGTGGGAGACGTTCATGCGCCGCTCGACCGTCGCCGACGAGGAGATCACGACGCGCGTCGACTGCTCCGGGTTCTCGGCCCAGCGATGGGCGGCGCTCCTGGCCCACCGGACGCAGCTCTCGATGCAGAGCCCATTGCTGGCGATGGGCCGCGATGCGATGGCGGAGCTGATGGGCGAGGAGACGTTCATCCTGCGCGCGGCGCGGGTGACGACCAGCTTCCCGGAGACGGACCTCTTCGACGGGCTGGTCTAGCCGGAACCTCGCGGGCCGGACTTTCCGAGCCAACCTGCGAAACCGCCCGTCGAGCCCGGCCGTACCAATCTCCAGGTGACTCGCAGGCTGGATCGAGGCAAAGCTCGGCCTCTGTGCCCGAGCGACCGCCCGACCCCTGAAGGGAGCTCCTCGAGAGATGCCAGTCAACCCGCCCGAGAAGGCGGGCCGTGAAGGTGAGTCGCTGGTCGTGTCGGTGGCGCCGGTGACTGCTGGTCGGGCGATCCCGATGCCGCTCCGCGTCCTCGCCCCCGTCCTGGTGGTCGGGGTCATCGCGTTCCTGGCGGGCTCCAATGTCGGCGCCGGGCCGGCTGTCGGCAGGCCCGAACCCACGGCCATCCTGCCGCCGTCGTCAACCTCGCCGTCACCTTCGTCGTCCACGACCGCGCCCTCGCCGGCAGGGCAGGCGCCGAGCGACTTTGCCTTCACCTTCGCGTTCCGTCCGGAGCGACTGATCGCCGGGCTCCCCGGCGGAAGCGGCTGCGCCACCCGATCCGGCGCGGTGCCGGGTCACACCGCCTCGTCGGCCGGGCGAACGTTCGTTGTCGTGTGGCTGAGCACGTGCCCGATCCAGCCGAGCAGGCGGGCGTCATTCCTGGGCCAGCTGTTGGCCGCCCTGGCGCGCGAGATCCCGAACTCGAGGGCGAACACCTCCCGGGAGGACAACGGGATCAGCGTCACCGACTTCGGATACGCGCAGGGCGCTTCCACGGGCACGGTGACCGTGGTGGCCGATCCCGCCGGACGGGATCTCGTGATCTCGATGACGCTCGAGGAGCCGGTGGTGCCGTAGCCAACCGGAGGTCGCGGCACGTGTTGGTCACGCGGCGTGTCGTCGGTGGTGGGGCGAGCAACGGCGGCTGGATGGCGGACCCGACCGGATTCGAACCGGCGATCTCCTGCGTGACAGGCAGGCATGTTGGGCCGCTACACCACGGGTCCACGGCCGGCAGATCGTAGCAGAGGCGGGCGATGCCGTCGTTGCCCGGCGTCGCTGCCCAGGCCGGCTGCGGGGGTGCGCGCACGGCGCCACCGCGCAGTGCGCGACCTGACCGCCCGACACGCCCCGGCGCCAGCCGCGATATCCTCGGCGGGCCATGCCCCGGATCGACCTGCGCTCCGACACCGTCACGCACCCCACGCCCGCCATGCGCCGCGCGATGGCGGACGCCGAGGTCGGCGACGACGTCTTCGGCGACGACCCGACCGTGAATGCGCTCGAGGAACGGGCCGCTGCGATGCTCGGCAAGGAGGCCGGCCTCTTCGTCGCATCGGGCAGCATGGGCAACCTCGTGGCGCAGCTGGCGCACCTCGGCCGCGGCCAGGAGACGATCGCCAGCGCCGAGAGCCATCTCGTGATGGACGAGGCCGCCGGCCATGCCGTCGTCGTCGGGACGAGCATCCGCGCGCTGCCCGACCGCCCCGACGGCACCCTCGACCTCGACCTCGTCGCGGAGTCGTTCCGCGACCCGGAGGACCCCCACGAGCCGCTCAGCGGTCTCGTGGCGATCGAGAACACGCATGCCCACTCGATGGGCCAACCCCTGGGCGTCGCATACACGCAGGCCGCCGCGGACGTCGCCCACGCCCACGGCGTGCCCCTCCACGTCGACGGCGCCCGCTTCTTCAACGCGGTGGTGGCGCTGGGAGTGGACCCCGCCGCCCTTGCCGGGCCCGCCGATTCGGTCACGTTCTGCCTGAGCAAGGGGCTGGCGTGCCCGATCGGCTCGATCATCGTCGGGTCGCGGGCGTACATCTGGCGCGCCCGGCGTGCGCGCAAGCTCGTCGGCGGCGGCATGCGCCAGGTGGGCGTGCTTGCTGCGCCGGGCCTCCTCGCGCTATCCGACGGACCCGACGGCATGATCGCGCGCCTCGCGGACGACCATGCCAACGCGCGGCGCCTCGCCGAGGGACTGGCCGGCCTCGAAGGCATCGAATCGCCGGGCGGGGTCGCCCAGCCGGCGCCGGGTCGCCTGGACCCCGACCGCGCCCGGACCAACTTCGTGATCTTCCGGGTCGCGCGCGACCGGGCCGCGTTGCTGGTGGCGCTCGAGGCGCGCGGGGTCCTCATGGTCCCCTACTCGCACGGGACGATCCGGGCCGTCACCCACTACGGCATCACCGCCGACGACATCGACGCAACGGTCGCAGCGGTCCGGGACGCCCTCGCGGAGACGGCCCGGAGCACCTCTGGCGCCGTTGCGACGGCCCTCACTGCTGCGCCGGATGGCGCCGCGGCGCAGGCCCTCGCCGCCGTTGCGACGGCCCGCGGCTGAGCTGGACGCGCGTGCTCGTCATCCCCTCGATCGACCTTGCCAGCGGGCGCTCGCGGCTCGTCCACTGGCCCGGCGCGGCGGCGGGTATCGGCGCCCCGAGCGACCGGCCCGAGGTGATCGCCGAGCGCTTCGTCGCGCAGGGCGCCCGGTCGATCCATCTCGTCGACTTCGACGGCGCCCAGCAGGGCCGACCCGTGAACCTGGAGGCCGTTGGCCGCGTCGCCGGCCGGGTGGGCGTGCCGTTGCAGCTCGCGGGCGGCATGGAGGGCGCCGACAACATCCGGCTTGCCTTCGCGGCAGGCGCGACCCGGGTCCTGCTCGCGATGGGCGTCGCCGACGACCAGGCGACGCTTCGCGCCTGTGTCGAGATCGCCGGAGACTGGCTGGCGGTCGGGCTGGATCCGCGCCCCGAGCGCTTCGCCGAGTATCCGTGGAAGCGCCTCCGCCGACCGACCTTCGACGAGGTGACCGCCGAGCTGGTGGGCCTCGGGGTGCGGCGCTTCGTGCTCTCGCACGGTGGCGGGACACCCGACCCTGCGCTCGTCGAGCGCCTCGTGCACGACCTCGATGTCGAGGTCGTGGTCGCCGGGGGTGTCGACGACCTCGCCGGCATTCGTCAGCTTCGAGATGCCGGCCTGGCCGGCATCCTCCTCGGAGAGGTCCTGCTCTCCGGACGCATCGAGTACCAAGCCGCCATGGAGGCCGCCGCATGACCGTTCGATCGCTCCGCCACCCCCTCGCCATCGCCGGGGTCGTCGCCCTGCTGGTGGGCGCGTGCTCGGGGAGCGCCACGCCGGTGCCACCGATCGCGGCGCCATCCGGCGCCGCAGCGCCGTCGACCGGTCCGTCTTCGAGCGCCGCGGCTGACGCATCGCCGAGCCCCGCCACAGGCACCGCGGCCAGCCCCGGGGCGGCCACCACCGGCTGCCCCACCGCCGCTCCGGCGCCGATGGCCGCAGCCGATTCGGCGACGGTGACCCTCGCCACAGCCAAGGGTGACATCGTGATCAAGGTCACCGGCTCGCTGGCCCCCCAGGCAACGGGCAACTTCGTCGCGCTCGCGACGTGCGGCTTCTACGACGGCGTCGTGTTCCACCGGCTCGTGCCCGGCTTCGTGATCCAGGGCGGCGACGGCCAGTTCGGCCGGGCGCCGAACGTGGACACGACGCAGGTCGGGAACGGCGGACCCGGCTACACGATCGCGGACGACCCGGTGACCACGCCGTACAAGCGCGGGACCGTCGCGATGGCACGGACGAGCCAGCCCCACTCCCAGGGCTCGCAGTTCTTCATCGTCCTGAGCGACGGGGCCGCGCCCGCGCTCGCGTCCGCCAACACGTACGCGATCATGGGCGAGGTGACGTCGGGGATGGACGTCGTCGACACGATCGCGGCCATGCCCAACTCCGGCGAGCCGGCCAACGCCGCCCTCGACCCGCTGCCGATCACGAAGGCTACGGTTGCTCGACCCTGACGGCTTCGCCGTCGATCATTCGACCCATGAGCAGTCCCGCGCGACCAGAGGAGAACCCATGACGAAGGCAACCATCGAGACCACCAGCGGCACGATCGTCGTCGAGCTCGACGACGTCGGCGCTCCCAAGGCGGCCGGCAACTTCATCAAGCTCGCGAAGCAGGGCTTCTACGATGGGGTCATCTTCCACCGCGTGATCCCGGGCTTCGTGGTCCAGGGTGGCGACGGCGAGTTCGGCCGCCTGGACGAGAAAGGAAAGGTCCGGAATGCCGGCCGGGTGGGCCAGGGCGGGCCGGGCTACAAGTTCGAGGACGAGCCGTTCACCGGCGACTACGACCGAGGCGCGCTCGCGATGGCGAACGCCGGCCCGAACACGAATGGGTCGCAGTTCTTCATCTGCCACCAGGACCTGCGCGGCAAGCTGCCCAAGAAGTACACCCGTTTCGGCCTGGTGCTGAGCGGGATGGACGTGGTCGACGCGATTGCCGCAGCGCCGCGGAATCGCGACGACTTCCCCGAAACGCCCGTCGCGATGACGTCGGTCACCATCGAGGAGGCCTGATCGACGGCCCGCCGTCCCAGGGTGCGAACGCCCGCCACGAGGGCGCCGAACCCGCCTGATCGCAACCTTCGACGACGTTCACGGCCGAATGTTGCGAGATATTAATGCGCCGACGAACAAAAACCCTTGGCGCGAGCGTCGCGACAGGGTACAGTAAAGGCCGTCGCGCAAGCGACGCTGCTGCCCTAGTTACAGGGTCATGGGTAGGTAGGGTCAGGGTAGTCGGTGCAGCCGGCGTGATAGATGCCCTTGTAACGTGGCAGAAGACGATCGGGTAACCGGTCGACCCTTCACCGGGACAGCATTCGAAGCGGCTCCTTCGGGAGCCGCTTCGACGTTTCCGGGGCTCCGGCCGCTCGGAGGGAGTACAATCCCGGCTCGCGGCGCCGCA
>JADGQH010000101.1 GCA_017881985.1 Chloroflexota bacterium
CTGGAGCTCGCCGTCGACCTCCACCGCGAGGAGCGTCCCGAAAAGGGGCACGCCGCGGATGAAGTTGTGGGTGCCGTCGATCGGGTCGACATACCAGCGGATCCGAGCCCCGGCCGCTTCCTCGCCGTACTCCTCCCCCACCAGCCCGTGGTCGGGATGTGCCGCTCGGATGCGCTCGCGCACGAGGCGTTCGATCGCCTGGTCCGCCTCCGTCACGAACGTGCGGTCCGGCTTCGTGGAGGTCGGGACGTCGCGGCGGTACCAGCGCAGGGCGATCTCGTCGGCCGCGTCGCAGGCGGACAGGCCGAGCTCCAGCCAGGCGCGGAGGTCGACATCGGGCGCGCGCCGGCGGGAGGCCGACCAGGCGGCCCCGAAGCCGGGAGTCGGTCCCCGAACGTCGCTCATCGATCCTCCCGCACAGACGCGTCCACGTGGCCGGCGGCGTGACACCGCCACCCCACCCTCAATGACCCGGTATCCACCCGGTCGGGATCGCCATGCGAGGATATGGCATGCTCGAGCCCGGCGGGAACGTTGATCTGGGCGTGACGGTCGTCCGCCTTGCCCCAGACCGGTTCGACGACCTCGCGGCACTCTTCCGGACGGGCACCGAGACGCGGTGGTGCTGGTGCATGTACTTCCGGCGGACGGCCCGCGAGTTCTCCGCCGCGTCCGCCGCCGAGAACCGCGTGGCGCTCGAGGGGCTTGGAGCGGCCGAACCGGCGGCTGGCTATCTCGCCTACCGGGCGGGCGCGCCGGCGGGATGGGTGAGCGCCGGCCCGATCGAGGGGTACCCGCGGATCGGCGGCTCCCGGTTCTACCCCCGGACGGATCCGCGGCCGGTCTGGTCGATCGTCTGCTTCTTCGTCGCCCCGGGCGACCGGCGACGGGGCGTTGCCCGCGCATTGCTCGAGGCCGCGGTCGGCGCTGCGCGGGCGGCAGGCGCGCCCGCGATCGAGGCGTACCCGATCGAGGCGGCGGGACCCAGGAACCCATCGTCGCTCTACCGCGGCCCGCTCCCGCTCTACCTCCGGGCGGGCTTCGCGGAGGTGGCGCGCGTGCCCGTCCCGCCCGGGGCGACCCGCGTCATCGTGCGCCGCGAGCTCGCCTGACCCGGACATGGACCGGCCCGGGCCGGCGAGCCGACCCGGGCCGTGGAACCCGACGAAGCGGGGTCAGCCGGCGACCGCCACCCCGAGCGTCTCGGGCATCGGCCGATGCCAGGCGGGCGTCGTGACGAAGCGGAGCAGGCCGGCCGTTCCGTCCATCTTGAGCTGGTCGAACAGGAACGCGATCTTGGCCCCCTGCGAGGCGAGGATCTCATCCTTCGTGGCGAGCTCCCAGAGCTGCCGCTTGAACGGGCCGATCGCCTTCTTGCGGGTCGTGTAGACGAACTGGGTGTCGGTCGTCCCGGGCTTGCGTTCGTCCGCCGCGTTCGCGAAGCACCAGGCCTCGATCTCGCGATGAAGCGCGGCCGGGAACGCCGGGTGCTCATAGAGGGCGTTCTGGAAGCCGGTCGCGAGGTGGATCTCGGCGGTCTCGACGCCGGCGAAGCGGTGGAACAGCTCGTCCGGCAGCGTGCTCGCGCCGTGCTGCACGGCACCCGCCGCCCCGTACGTGCGGGCAACCTCGCCGAGCACGCGGAGCACCTCGAAGTCCAGCTTGACCTCGGCGACGCCGCCGCCGGGTAGCGGCACGCCGCCGTGGCTGGTGCCGGTCTGGACGCTCACTTTGCTGACGCCGGTCGCGCCCGGGCGGCGCGCGTCGAGCTCGAGGCGGTACCCGTCGAGGTATGCGCGCAGCTCGGCTTCGTTGGAGTTCTGCTTGCCCACCTCGCCGATCTCGCCCCCGACGCTGATCGTCACGCCGGCCGGCTCCAGGTCGCGGATGAGCGCGGTGATCTCCGCCGCCCGGGTGTAGTTGACCTTCTGCTCCGCATCCACGTCCGGCTGCGTGAGGTCGACGAGCGTCGAGCTGTCCACGTCGATGTTGAGGTAGCCGGCGGCCACCGCGTCGCGGCAGGCCTTCCGGATCTCCTCCGTCACCGCTTCCGGGTCGGCCGCGTACTTCTTGGCGTTGAACTGGTAGTGGTCGCCCTGGATGAAGACGGGACCCCGCCATCCGGCGGCAACGGCGCCGGCGAGGATGTTGGGGGCGTACTCGAACACACGCTGGTAGGTGTACGTCTGCTCGGAGCGCGCGAGCTCGAGGATGACCGGGCCGACCTCCTTCGCCATGGCGGTGGCGAAGATCGTGCGGGCCATGTCGAAGGTCTGTGCCCGGAGATTGATCGCCGGCACGGTGAACCCGGAGACCTCTCCGCGGCTCCGGGCCGCATACAGCTCGTGGATGCTCGCCGACGGCGCGCCGAGCTCCTGGCTCGCCTCCCAGATCATCCAGCGTGCGGCCTCGACCGTCGCCGCGTCCGTCGAGAACGTCTGGGTCCAGGCCAGGTCGTGGATCGTTCGAGCGCGAAACGCGACCTCGTCGGTGACGAGCAGCCGGCCGCCTTCGAGCCGGGCGGCTCCCTCCAGGAGCGCAACGAGCTGCGGAACGGTTTCGGCGACGGTGGCCATGGGCGAGTCCTCCTGGCGTTGACGGGCGGCGGGGTTCGCCGCGCGGCGTGCGATTGCTGAGACGCCGCGGCAGCACCGGCCCAACGCCGGTGGCACCAACGGGCCGGTTCATGGTACGACGCCGCGCGCGCCTCCCTCCCCGGCCGGGCGGCCCTTCCTCCGGGGCCGAAGGGACGGCGCAACGGGCCAGGCGCGTATCAGGCGCCGGCGACGGTGTCCGCTCGCGCGTCGTCACCTTCTGACGCCGCGACCGCGACCCGGCCTGCGTCGCGGAGGCCGTACGAGCCGCGCTCGACCCGCTCGAACCATCCGTACGCGTCCCGGGCGAGGATCCGACCGGCATTCGGCGCCGCGGCGACCTCGCGGAGCGCTGCGACCGAGGCGGGCCCGGCCCGCAGCGAGGCGGCGATCCTGAGTGCCTCCTGGCGGTACGCCGTCATGATCGGAACGCGGGTTGCCCCGCCGTGCGTCGGGTCGCCGCGCCGGCGAGCATGCTCGGAGATGAGCAGCCGCGTCCGGCGGCGATCGTGCGGCGGCCGGTACGGGCCCGGCTCGACCATGACCTCCACGCGCTGCCTCGGGCCGTGGATCGCCAGCAGGCCCAGCCCGAGCCGGCGGCAGAGCGGGCCAATCCCGCGTCGCCGGACGGCTTCGGCCGGGACGGCGAGGTAGACGGTCTCGGCCAGGCGGAGGCGATCGAGCGCCTGCAGGACGAGCCCGAGCGTGAAGCGCAGCTTGAGCTCCACGATGACCGGTGGCTCGTCGCGGCGCACGCCGACGACGTCACAGCCACGGACCTCGCCCTTGACCTCGAACCCCTCGCCCTCGAGGAACGCCTTGACGGCCGGATAGAGGTCGACCTCGCGCCACGGCGTCGCGTGCGGGTCGGCGGCCGTCATGCGATCCCCGCCTCCGCGGCACACCCGGCCACGATCCGGTCCAGCTCTTCGGGCACGCCGTCGGGCAGGGACGGCACCTCGTGCGCCTCCAGGAGCGCTCGAACCCGCTCGCGGGCTCGAGCGCGCGGCCCGGGTCGGCCGGCCGCCTCCCAGCCCTCCCAGGTCCCACGGTCGAAGAGGCGCGGTCGCCAGAGCTCACGCATGTGGGCCAGCGTGTGATCCTCGGCGAGGAAGTTGCCGCCCGGGCCGACCTCACCGATCGCCTCGACCGCGAGGTCGTCCGCGGAGATGCGAATCCCGTCCGCGAGGTGGCGGAGCAACCCGAAGATCTCCGCGTCGAGGACCATCTCGTCGAGCGCGAACACGCGGGCAGCGTGGAGCAGGCCGGCGCCCGAAAGCATCTCCGCCCCTGCGAGCAGGCTGACGAGGCCGGAAAGCCCGTTCTCGACGCCGGCCTGCCAGTCGGCCCCCTTCGCCCCGGTGGCGAACGTCCCGATGCTCGAGGGCAGCCCGTACGAGCGCGCCAGCTGGGCGAGCGCGGCCTGGAAGAGGAGGTCCTCCGGGCCGCCGCATGCGACCAGCGCGGTCCGCAGATCCAGCGTCGTCGAGCAGGCGCCGTAGAACGTGGGCGCCCCCGGAACGAGCGTCTCGAGGATCGCGATCCCGGCCAGCACCTCAGCGTTCGACTGGACGAGCACGCCGGCAGGGGTGGCGGGCGCCGTGGCGCACGCGATCGGCATCACCATGAAGCCGGCTGGCACCCCGGCTTCCGCGTAGACGAGCGCGGCCTCGAGCGCATCGCCCTCGAACTGCAGCGGGCTGAGCGAGACCTGGAACGACGAGAGGATCGGTCGTGCGCGGAGCGCCTCGGCGCCGCCGGCAACCGCGCGGGCCATCGCCACGGCCCCGCGGGCGGCGAGCGGCGTGACGGCCGTCATGAGCTGGACGTGCTTCCGGCTATCCGTCAGCTGGATCCGGAGCTCGTGGAGAGGGCGCACGGGAGCCGGCGCGTCGCCCGCCTCGACGCCCTGCCACAGGAATGCGATCTCGGGCAGCGCGTCGGCGAGCCGCGTCACGAGCGCGAGGTCGGCCGCCGTGGAGGCGCGCCGCACGTCCGTCTCCGGATCCAGGATCTCCGCCGCGCTGCCGTCCACGGACAGGTAGCCGTGGCGCCCGTCGAGAGGCAGGTCGCACGCGGGGTCGCGGGCAGCGAGCAGGTATCCGCGCGGCGCGAGCGCCACGGCGGCGTCGATGAACCGCCCGGTGAAGCGAACCCGATCGCCGTCGACGTGTGCCCCGGCCTCGGCAAGGCGCGCCCGTATGCCGGGAGAGCCGACCACGACGCCGGTCTCGGCGAGGACCCGGAGCGTCGCGTCGCGCACGGCCGCGAGGGCGTCCGGCGTCAGGGGACGGAGCGACGGCCTCTCATCGAGGGCCAGCGAGAGGACCGGCGAGTCGGGCATCGCGAGCCTCCGGGCCGGGACGGCGATCGCGGGCGCGCGCCGGACGGGGGCCGCGCGCCGGGGAGACCGAGCGGACCGCGACGACTCAGCGCTTCGAGGAGCCGGGCGGGCGATTGCTCACGTGGTGGGTCTTCCACTCGGAGCTGACGCCGTCCGGCGAGGCGCTGCTGCCCTGCCACCCGCACGTGCACGTCACCCGCTGGAGCTTGTGCTTGTACTCGTCGATGACGTGCTTGAACGGCTCGTCCACGACCTTGGTGGATGAGGGGCGCTGGTTGGTCATGCGGCCTCCCGATGGAACGCAACGGGATCGCGACGGGCAACGCCCCCCTGGGCTCCCGGGATCACGGTGTGAGCAAGGATTGTAGTCCGAATCGCCGAAACTGGCCTCAGGCAGGGCCCGGCGACACGTCTGGCCGGAGCCGCTCTGCCCGGGCCCGATGCTCGCCCTCCAGGTCGCCCGCGCGACGCCCGGTGCGGGCCGCCAGCTCCGGGTAGATCCCCCATTCGAAGTGGTCGTACGCGCCCCGTTCGGCGTCCCAGGTGGCGAGGACGGCAGGCCCCAGCCGCTGCACATGGCCGCCGGCATCACGGGCCACGGGCCGGAGGTAGTGCGCCGCCACGACACAGCTGCCGGGACCGCGCATCCCGTCCCGGGGGTGCGCCGCGGGGCCCAGCACGAGCACGACGCCGAGGAAGGAGATCTCGTCGTCGGAAAGGCCCTGGCCGCGGAAGACCGCGAGAACCTCGGCGAGGTCTGCGCCCGCGATCGCGGCGGCCAGCCCGCTCCGCCCGGTGGTCCCCGACAGCGCAGCCCGGAGCAGCCCGGTCGGCGTCGAGATCGCAAGGGTTCCCGCCACCCGGACGAGCCTCCCCTCGGCGGCCGCTGCCGCCCGGTCCGGGCGCCGACCGGCGGGCAGGCCGGCCACGAGCGCATCCAGGAGCTCCTGGCGCGACTCTCCATCGGTGCCCGCGACGTGGACCGGCACGCCGTCCTCCAGGAGGAGCGACGCCAGCGCCGCGAGGTCCGCGTCGAGCACCCCATCGGCGACGAGACGCGACAGCGACGGGATGCGGAGGGGCGGCGGCACGGGCGACCTCTGGGCGACGTCGGGTGGGAGTCTCGAGCCTATCTGCCCGGCCTTGACTCCGTCAATCGATACGCCCGGGCGCGTGGCCCGAACCGAAGATCGGTGCTTGACAGGGTCCTCGGGCCGGATGTAGCCTCCCCCGAGTCGCGGGAGAACCGCGCCATCCAGTTGAGAGGTGTGTCACCGAATGAGCACGTGGATCTTCCTCACGAGCGCCCGGGAGCGGCACTGCGCCGGTCCGGTTGGCGCGCTCTGCGGGCGATCCGTGCCCAGCTCGGCCTAGTCTCGCGGCGGTAGCGCCGCCAGGACAGGAACCGAAGCCGCGGGCCGGATCACGGGCCCAGCGGCTTTTTCATTGCCCCGCGCCAGGCGCGGGGCGGCGACCCGGAGCCGTGGGCCATCGACGCAGGGACAGACGTCGGGCTCGCGGCTTCTCTCGTTTCGAGAGCGCCGCACGAAGGGCCCGGGAGCATCGGGTTCGCCCTCACCGAGACGAGAAACGGGAGCCACCACCGTGAGCATCACCCTCACGCCGGAACCGAAGAGCACGGTCCGCACGCCCGTCTCGGCGCACGTCGAGGCCCCGGCCCGGATCCCCGAAACCAGGCAACGACCCGCGCAGCCGGCCGGCCCGCCCGCGCTCCTCCTGGAGCACGTCGGGAAGACCTTCACGCTCGGCCGGAAGAAGAAGGCCGTCGCGGCGATCCTCGACGTGTCGCTGCGCGTCGAGCGCGCCGAGATCTACGGCGTCCTCGGTGCCAACGGAAGCGGCAAGTCAACGCTCATCCGGCTCGTATCGACTCTTCTCACGCTCGACACCGGGCGCGCAGAGGTGTTCGGCCACGACGTCGAGCGCGACGAGATGGCGGTCAAACGGCTCATCAACCGGGTGAGCGTGGACGCCGCCTTCTTCAAGAAGCTCTCGCCGTACGAGAACCTCGCGTTCGCGGCCCGCCTCTACGGCCTCCATGCGGGGGACGCCCGGCGGGAAGCGGTCCGGATCCTCGCCCGCCTGGGCATTTCCGAGAAGCGCATGGGAAGCCCGATCGAGCAGATGAGCCGGGGCATGCAGCAGAAGGTCGCCATCGCGCGGGCGCTGCTGACCTCGCCGACGCTCCTCCTGCTCGACGAGCCGACGACCGGCCTCGACCCGCGCTCCAAGCTCGAGGTCCAGGCCTTCGTGGAGGACCTCCGGGCGACGCACGACGCCACGATCCTCCTCACGACGCATGACATGGCAGAGGCCGACCGCCTCTGCGACCGGATCGCCATCCTCGACGGCGGACGCCTCGTCGCCGAGGACACGCCGGACGGACTCAAGGCCCGCGTGGGCCGCGAGACCGGGCTGGCACCGACCCTCGACAACGTCTTCATGACCTATACCGGCCGCTCCCTCGACGAGGACGTCGAGACCGAGGGCCCGGAGGACGACGAATGAGCACCTTCGCACCCGGCGCCGGCCGCGGCCGACCGCCGACCCGCACCAGCCACGCCCCCCACGAACACCGGGAGGTGCACGCGATGAACACGCAGATCGAGATCCTGCAGGCGGTCCACGCCGACCGTCTTGCACGGCTCCACGCCGAAGCGCACCGGGCTCGCCTGGTGCGTCCGGCGCGCACCGAGACGCGGCGCATCCGCCGCGCGCTCGGCCGCTCGCTCGTCCGGGCCGGCCAGCGGATCGCCGCCGAGGCGTCCACGCCGGAGCGGTCGATCGACCACCTGACGCCGGCCGGCTCCCGCTGATGCGGGGCCGGCCGGCCTCCCCCACTCCATGGGAGATCATCCAGTGACCATCGCCAGTCGCCCGATGGCAACCGCGGCACGCGAGCTCAGCGCGTCGGCCGCGTTCATCGAGCGCAACTTCAACCTGAGCCGCCGCTACTGGGGCTGGGAGCTTGCGTTCCTCGTCTATGCGGTGGCAGGCGCCCTGTCGATCTCGTTCATCGGGGCCGCCGCGGCCGACAAGCGGCTCATCTTCAGCCTCGTGATCGGGGCGATCTTCTGGAACTACCTGTCGACCGTCTTCAGCTTCATCGCCGAGACGATCAGCTGGGAGCGCTGGGAGGGAACCCTCGAGTACACGATGATGGCGCCGGTCCGGCGCGCCTCGCAGCTCGCCGGGTCAACGACCTACGCGATCCTGTACGGCCTGGTCCACACCTCCGTCATCCTCCTCGTCCTGACCCTCTTCTTCGAGCTGGACCTGTCGCACGCGAACTTCGTCACCGCGACGGTCGTGATGTTCGCCGGCTCGTTCTCGGTCGTCGGGATCGGGATCATGGCGGCGATCCTGCCCCTCCTGTACGTGGAGCGCGGGGCCCAGATGACGTTCGTCATCCAGTCCTGCCTCCTCGTCGTGAGCGGCGTCTACTACCCGGTCAGCGTGCTGCCGGGCTGGATGCAGGTCGCGTCCGCGTTCTCGCCGGCCACCTACATCCTCGATGGCGTCCGCAAGGGGTTGATGGAGGGCGCGTCCGTGACGTCGGTGGTCCATGACCTGTGGCCGCTCGCGCTCATGGGCGCCATCCTGATCCCGACCGGTCTCTGGCTCTTCGGGCGCGCTGAGCACTACGCGAAGCGCACCGGCAAGCTCAAGCGGGTCGGCTGACCCATGACGACCACCGTGGCCGGGACCATCCCGACCTCCGTTCCCGGGCTCCTCCTCCGACCGGTCCGCTGGCCGGAGGAGGCCCAGGTCATCGCCGACGTCAACAACGCGAGCCGGCTGGCCGGCGGGAGCCTCTTCGTCCTGAACGTCGAGATGGTCCGCACCGACTACGCTCACCTGGTGAACAGCGACCTCGCCGCCGACCTTCGCCTCGCCGAGGCCGACGGGCGGCCGGTGGGGTATGTGCGGGCGAGGTGGGCCGACGAGAACCGGGGAGACCGTGTCCACTCCGCGGCCGTCTTCGTGACGCCCGAGGCTCCGGCCGGGTCCTTCGCGTCGCTGCTGGACTGGGTCCTGGCCCGGCACCTCGAGATCGCCGAGGCGCAGGGACCGATCGAGCGGCCCCGAACGGCCGACATCTCGACGATGCTGGAGCCGCCCGGGGCACGGGCTGCCCTCGAGGCGCGCGGCTTCGTCCCCGTCCGGTACGGGTTCGAGATGCGGCGCCCCACGCTCGACGACATCCCCGATCGTCCGCTCCCGGCGGGGATCGAGGTTCGCCCGGCGGAGGTCGCTCAGCTCCGCAGGATCTGGGAGGCAGAGGTCGAGGCATTCGCCGGCCACTGGGGCGCGGCCGAGGACGATGGCGCCGACGCGTTCTGGCAGCAGTTCCTTGCCGATCCGCTCCGGGACCTCTCGCTGTGGCAGGTCGCCTGGGACGGTGACCGGATCGCGGGGATGGTCCGGCCCTTCATCAACCCCGACGAGAACGCCCGATTCGGCGCCCAGCGCGGCTGGTGCGAGAACATCTCCACGCGCGCCCCGTGGCGCGGACGCGGGGTCGCCTCGGCCCTCATCGCGCGAGCCCTGCGCGCACTGCGGGAACGAGGGATGACCGAGGCGGCGCTCGGCGTCGATGCGCAGAACGAGACCGGCGCCCTCCGCCTCTACCAGCGGATGGGCTTCATCGAGGTCGCCCGCGAGACCGAGTGGCGACGCCCGCTGCTCCCCGGCGGCAACTCGGCGGCCACCCCGGGGACCGGCGCGTGAGCGGCCCGCTCGGACCGCTCACGGACGTCGCGCACCTCGCCCCGCTCGGTTGGGACGCTGCGTGGGAAGCGGCATTCTCGACGCACGCGGGCGATCTCCTCTCCCCGGCGCGCGTCGTGGCCGAGCACCGGGGTGCCTACGACGTGCTCGCCGCCGTGGGCGCCGCGCCACTCACGGCCCGTGTCACCGGTCGACTGCGCCACGAGGCCCTCGGCCCGGGCGACTTCCCGGTCGTCGGCGACTGGGTGGCGGTTGACCTCCGGGCCGGCGACGGGACTGCCAGCATCCACGCCGTGGTCTCGCGCCGGACCCGGATCCAGCGCCGCGCGCCGGCCGACCATGGGGCTCCGATGCAGGTGCTCGCGGCGAACGTGGACATCGTGATGATCGCGACGTCGCTGAACCGCGATCTCAACGCCCGCCGCCTCGAGCGCTTCCTCGCCACGGCCTGGGAATCGGGCGGCCGGCCGATCGTGGTCCTCACCAAGGTCGACCTC
>JADGQH010000329.1 GCA_017881985.1 Chloroflexota bacterium
CGAGCGTCCGCTCGAGCGCGTCCGTCGCGCCGGGGACGAGGATTGCCTGGCTCGCCTGGGCTGGTGCCCGGCCGAGGCGGCAGGGCGTGATTCTGGGAGCGGGCCTCGCAGAGGATAGCCTCCGGTCGGGGCACGGGTCAATCTGCATAGAGGCCCGGTTTATGCAGTCCTGTTGGCCCCAGTCGCGGCAGGGCGCCGTGGCCGGTGGCGCGGCCGCTCGCGTCGCGCTCGCTGTCTCAGGAAAGGAGGAGGACCGCGTAGGCAGCCAGCCAGTGCTCGACCATGTAGTCACCGCCCACCGCGTGCGGAAGGGCCGCCGCCGCGTGGCGCGCCATCGCCTCCCGGGCGACGACCACCCGCGGATCCCCGGCGGGAAGCGCCTCGGCGATGCGCCGCCAGCACCAGGCGCGGCTCGCGTTGAGGCCGTGGAGGTGGGCGATGTGGCCGTCACCCGCGTCGGACACGAAGGCCGGCGTGAAGAGCGCTCGCGGCTCCCCCGCCGCGATCCCGGGGAGGAAGCGGGCCAACCACGCGGCGAAGGTCGGGCCGGGCAGCAGCTGGGCCATCAGCTCGGCTTCCGCCAGGGCGGGCGACAGGAAGTCGAAGCCGGACGGTTCCCAGGCACCCGGGTAATCGACGTCCTCGGCGAACCAGCGGCGGGCGGCGCCGACCAGGGCATCGAGCAGCGCCGGGTCCCCGGCCGCGGCGCGATCTCGCGCGTGCCCGAGCGCCAGCGAGATCCCGAAGGCGCTGTTCGTGTGGACCCCGTATCGAACCGGGTACGTGGCGCGCGGAAGCCAGCCCAGGAAGTTGGAGGCGAGCGCATCGGCGAGCGGCTCGAACCGCGCGGCCCAGTGCCGTCCGTCGGGGTCGTCCCATGAGGCGAGCTCGTGCACGAGGGCGAGGCCCCACCCCCAGCCGTACGGTCGCTCGCGGTTCCGGTTGTCCGGATCGGCGATGAACCGCGCCTCCACGCCCAGCTTCGCCCCGTCGAAGCGGGCCTCGAGCTCGGCCCGGATCGCCGCAGCCGGGATCTCCGCGGGGACGGCACGCAGAAGGCGAACCAGCAGCCAGTGCATCTCCACGCACGAGTGCCAGTCGAAGCTGCCGTAGAAGACCGGGGTCCGCTCGCGGGGTCTGCGCGGCAGGTCGTCCGGGCCCCGCACGGTGTGCCAGACGTCGGCCGGGAACTCGCGGGCGATGTTGGCGAGGGCGACCCGGGCGTAGCCCGATGCACGAGCCCGCAGGAGCGCCTGCCGATCGATCGCGGCAACCCCGCCGAAGCCCTGCATCGCTTCTCCATCGCATCGAACGGACCTACGTGGGGCGTCGGCCGACGCCAGCCCCTATACTGCCGGACTTGTGACCAAACGCCCCCTCGGGTGCCTCTTCGAGATCGTCGAGACGCTCGTCCTCACGCTCATCATCTTCTTCGTGATCCAGACGTTCGTGGCGCAACCGTACCGCGTCGAACAGATGTCGATGGAACGAACCCTGGAGCCTGACCAGTACGTCCTGGTCGACAAGCTGACCCCCCGCTTCGACCCGTACAGCCGCGGCGACATCGTGGTCTTCGATCCGCCCGACGCCTGGTCGGAGGGGACCCAGCGCACTCCTTTCATCAAGCGCGTCATCGGGCTGCCCGGCGACGTCATCGTGGTCAAGGACGGCGCGGTCTGGGTCAACGACGTCAAGCTCGACGAGCCGTACCTCTACGACCAGCAGCCCACGACCGCGACGGAGGAGCCGGCGCGCTGGGTGGTGCCGGCCGGCCAGCTCTTCGTGATGGGCGACCACCGGGCGGCGTCGGCAGACTCCCGGTCCTTCGGCACGATCGGGATCGACCGGGTGATCGGGCGGGCCTGGCTGCGGTACTGGCCGCTCTCGACGTTCGGGATCCTGCCCACGCCCACCTACCCGGCGCCGATCGGGAACGGCGACGCGAGGCCGAGCCCCTCGGTTCCGTGACCCCGCTCCTCCTCGTGGCCGGCGCCCTCGTCGGGCTCGGGGCCGCGGTTGCGACGGGAGTGAGGGACGCCAGGACCGCTTCGCTGGGCCTCGTCGGCCTGCTCGTCATGGCGCCATTCGTCGCCGATCCACTTCCGGCGCCGCTGCCGCTCGCGTTCGGCGTCGTCGCCGGCATCCTTGCCGGCTTCCTGGTCCACGTTGCGGCGCGGCGCGCGCCGGATGGCGCCCCACCCACGCTCGGCCTCCCGGCCACGATCGGGGCGGCGGCGGCCGGCTTCGCAGCAGGCATCGGCGCAACCGCCGTCACGCTGCCCCGGCTGGGCCCCGACGCTGCGCTGGCCGCCGGCCTCGCGGCGCTCGCCGTCGCCATCGGACCGATCGCGATCGCACGCGACCCCTTCCGGCTCGGCTCCGCGCTGATCGTGCTCGTCGCGTCGGGCTTCCTGGTCCTCACTGCGCTCGCCGGCACCCCGGCGCCGTTGACCGGCATCGCGTCCGCGATCCTGGTCGTCGCGCTCGCCGCGGCCGTCGCGGTGGTCGGCGGCGGAGCCGCGGCACTCGGCGGCACGAGCGGCCCGGACGACAGCCCCGACCGCCGAGCGGCCACCTCCCGCGCCCGCAGCGGCCGTCGATGAGCCTGCTCCCGTTCCTGGCCGTCGCGAGCGTGGGGACCGTGATCGTGACGGTGCTCCGCGATCGCCGGTGGCTGGGCACGCTGGCCGCGATCGCCGCCATCCTCGTCGCGCTGGGGGCTGCCGTCGTCGTCCGGCCCGATGCCCCGCTCGACATCGGCGGCGGGGCGCTCGCCGGGAGCGACCACCTCCGCGTCGTGCTCGTCCTCTGCCTTGCGAGCGGGCTCCTCGTGCTGATCGTCGCGCGGCTCGCGACCTGGCAGCCGTCCGCACCCGGGGCGCTGCTCGGCGGGGCGGCGGGCATCGCCCTGGCGCTGGGCCTCGCCGGCACGCCGCCCGCACTCCTCGGCGCGGCCGCCGCCACCGTGGCCGCGAGCGCGCTGGCGCTCGGGAGCCCGGCCGCGCCGTCGCGCATCCGGGCCCTCGCGCGCGAGCTGCGGGGCGCCGCGACGAGCGTGGTCGTCGGCCTGGTCGCCGCCGGGATCATGCCGGGGACCGCCGCGGTCGTGCCCGGTGCTGCGGCCGCGACGGGAGCGGGTCCCGT
>JADGQH010000011.1 GCA_017881985.1 Chloroflexota bacterium
GCCATCACGTACTCGGCCATGTAGCCGAGGCCGGCGTCGTTGACGGGCCCCCATGGCGTTGCGCCGGTGACGCGGATCCCGCGTGGCGTCCGGTAGTTGAGGACCTGGAACGGGGGGTGCCCGGGGAAGAGGGGCATCCCCGGGTACCGCGTCGCGGCCAGCGAGATCATCCGGCCCTCGCGGACCAGGCCCGCGGCCTTGACGACCTGAGCGGGCGGCAGCTCGCCGATGGGCCCGATGTCGGACAGCGTGGTCATTCCCGTGGCCTCCTCGGGGCTCATGGCATCGGCCGATCGCGGAGCGCCCGCCAGACCCGCTCCGGCGTGAGCGGCAGGTCCCGGATCGCGACCCCGGTGGCGTCGCGGACGGCCGCCCCGACGGCGGATGCCACGCACAGGAGGGCGCCTTCGCTCATCCCCTTCGAGCCGTACGGGCCGGGGCCGTCCTCGTTCTCGACGGCCTCGCTGAGCAGCTCGAGGGGCAGGTCCATGCTGGTCGGGATCCGGTAGTCGATCGCGCCGAGGTTCCGGATCCGGCCCTTCTCGTCGTAGATGTAGTGCTCCATGAGCGTGTGGCCCAGGCCCTGGATGGCGGCGCCCTCGTCCTGCATCGTCACCTGGAGCGGGTTGAGGGCCTTCCCCACGTCGGAGACCGTGACGTGCTTCACGATGACGATGTCGCCCGTCTCCTCGTCCACCTCGGCCTCCACGGCCGTGCAGTTGAACTCGAAGAAGGCCGCTGCGCCCGACAGCGGGTGCGACGGATCTGCCTCCTTGCGGACCTCGCCGTTGCCGGTCAGCTCGCCGCCGAGCCGGCCGAGGCCCCGCGTGAGCACGTCGAGGACGGACAGATCGCGGTCCGGCAGGTGGACGACGCCCTGGTCGACGATGACCTGCGCCTCGTCCAGGCCGTGGAGGCGGGCGGCCATCGCCGCGAGCTGGCCCTGGATCGAGCGGCACGCCTGCAGCACCGAGTTGCCCATCAGGACCGTGGAGCGGCTCGCCGACGTCTGCTGGTCGTACGGGACGATCGCCGTGTCGCCCATCACCACCGTGACCCAGTCGAGCGGCGCGCCGAGCTCCTGCGCGGCGATCTGGGCGAAGACCGTGCGGGCGCCCTGGCCCATGTCCGACGTACCGGCGAGGACGATCACGCTCCCGTCACCGAGGAGCCGGACGGTCGAATACGAGAGGCCGGTTGTCGGGCCGGACTTGATGCCGACGGCGAGGCCCCGCCCGTGCCCGGGTGGCAGGGGCGTGTCCCAGGCGATGAGCTCGGCGGCGCGCTCGACGGCCTGCCGCCAGTCGCCGTCGGCCGGCGTGTCGAACGGGATGAAGGCGTCGCCCTTCTTCGCCAGGTTGCGCAGGCGGATCGCAAGGCGGTCCATCCCGATCGCCCGGGCGGCCTCGTCGAGGTTCGATTCCACGGCCCAGTTCACCTGCGGGTTGCCGAAGCCGCGGAATGCCGTGGACGGCACGGTGTGGGACAGCACGCTACGGGCGAGGATCCGGACGGAGGGCACGTTGTACGGGCCTGCCGCGGGGTAGCTGCCCTTGCCGACGACCCGGTCGGCGATGTCGGCGTAGGCGCCGATCAGGTAGTCGGCCGCGATGTCCTCGAAGACGAGCGCGCCGTCGCGGTTGACGCCGGTCCGGACGCGAACCTCGCACGACGCGCGGCGGGCGGCCTGGAAGCTCTCCTCGAGGCTCAGGACGAGGCGCACCGGGCGGCCGGTCCGCAGCGCGGCGAACGCGACGAGCGGCTCGAGCTTGGCGTGCTGCTTGCCGCCGAACCCGCCCCCCGGATCCGGCGCGAAGACCCGCACCTTCGAGAGCGGCAGGCCGAGGACCTTCGCGATCACCTTCTGGAGCCAGTTCGGGTGCTGGATCGTGCTCCAGACCGCGATCCCGTCGCCATCCGGGGCGGCCATGAACGCGTGCGGCTCGATGGCGAAGTGGGTAACCATCGGGAACGTGTACCTGTTCTCGACGACGACGTCGGCCAGCGCCGCGTCGACATCCCCCCAGCCGATCCGGTGCTCGCGGAGGACGTTGGTGGATGCGAGCCGATCGTTGGGGCGGAGCGCCGGTTCCTGGACGAGCGGGGCCGCTGAGTCGAGGGCCGCCGCGAGGGTGAAGACGGCGGGCAGCTCCTCGTACTCGACGTGGACGAGGCCGGCGGCCGCCTCGGCCGCGTCCTTCGTCTCGGCGGCCACGATCGCCACCGGCTCGCCGTGGTACTTCGTCTCGCCCACCGCGATCACGGGCCGATCCTCGAACTGCGGACCGAACCGCGGGACGGGCTGGGGCAGGTCTGCGGCGGTCATGACCAGGCGCACGCCCGGGACCCTCAGCGCCTCGCTCGCGTCGATCGAGATGATCCGGGCCCGCGCGCAGTCGAGCGCGACGAGCCTCGCTTCCAGGACGCCCGGCAGGCGAATGTCCGCGGCGTATTCGTTGCGGCCGGTCACCCGGTCGATCCCGCCGACGCGGTTGGGAGAGGCGCCGATGCGGGTGGCGCTCATCGCTCGGCCCGCTCCGCGGTGGCGAGGACCGCGTCGGTGATCTGCCGGTAGCAGCCGCACCGGCACAGGTTGCCGGCCAGGCCCTCCTGGATCTCCGGGAGGCTGGGGTGCGGGTTGTCCGCGAGCAGCGCGTGGGCGGAGAGAAGCTGGCCCGGGATGCAGAAGCCGCACTGCACGGCGCCCTTGTCGAGGAACGCCTGCTGGAGCGGGCCGAGTCCCCGCTCGTCCGCCAGCCCCTCGACCGTCGTGATCTCGGATCCGTCGGCCTCGACGGCAAGCACCAGGCAGGAGTCGACGGTGCGCCCGTCGAGGATGACCGTGCAGGCGCCGCACTCGCCGACCAAACAGCATTCCTTCGCGCCGGTCAGCCCAAGGTCGTCGCGCAGGACGTCGAGCAGGGTGTGGTGGACGGCGACCTCGATGGCGCGCCGGTGCCCGTTGACCGTCAGCTCGATCTGGAAGGCCGCCGCGGACTCGCTCATGCCTGCGCCAGCCGGTCGATCGCGATCCGCAGGGCCCGCGCCCCCAGGACCCGGAGCATCGCCAGGCGGTAGTCGGGGCTCGCGCGCATCGAGCGCGGGGACGGGCTCGCGTCGGCGAAGAGCCGCTCGAAGATCGCCTCCTTCGCCGCACCCGGTGCGGTCGGATCGGCGAGCACGCCACTCTCGTCGACGGCGAGGACGGGCCGCGGCCCGACGCTCCCGTAGGCGATCCGCGTGACGCCCGTCGCATCCACCCCGCAGCAGAGCGTGACCGACGCGAGGTCGTGGCCGCGGCGCCGCGTCCGACGAAGGTGCACGGCACCCATCGCCCGGTCCGGCGGCGGCAGCTCGATCGCGGTCACGATCTCGCCGCGCGCAAGCGTGGTCACCCCGGACCGCACGAAGAATCCATCGATCGGGATTCGCCGCGTCCCGGCCGGCCCGACGGCGACGACCCGCGCGGCATGGACGAGGAGCGCGGGGGCCGTGTCGGCGGCGGGCGAGGCATTGCAGACGTTGCCCGCCAGCGTGGCCCGGTTGCGGATCTGGACGGAGCCAACCACCGCGGCCGCCTCCGCGAGCGCGGGGTACGAGCGGCGGACCCGCTCGTCGGCCGCGATGTCGGTCATGACCGTGCCGGCGCCGATGACGAGGCAGCCGGCCTCCTCCCGGATCGAGGGGCGCAGCTCGGCGATCCGCTTGATGTCGATGACGACGCCCGGCCGGGCCGAGCCGTCGCGCAGCCGGATGATGAGGTCCGTGCCCCCGGCCAGCAGGCGCGCATCTGGTCCATGCGCCTCCAGCAGGGCCACGGCCTCGGCCAGGAGCGTCGGCCGGGCGTAGGCGAACGTGTGCATCAGGGTCGCGTTCCCCCTCAGAGGATCGTGTCCACCTCGTCCAGGAGCACCTGCGGGGTGGCCGCCCGGATGAAGTAGAAGGGTCGCTCGCAGAAGCGGCCGACGAAGTCCGCACGCTTCACGCGAAGGGCGTCGTTGTCCACCATCGGCATCACGTGGCCGGGAGCCAGCAGCTCATTGGTGAGGAAGTAGTTCTGCAGGGAGTGGAGGAACTGGAACTGGCGCTCGAAGGGGACGAGCTCGTTGGCGGCCGGGTCGAAGTTTCCGTCGATCGCAGGCACGATCACGAGGTCGATGTTCGGCGTGCCCTCGTACATGCCCCAGGACGGCATCTCTCCCCAGAACTTCTCGACGCCCTTGTTCGGCGCGGCCTTGTCCGACCGCTCCGTGCCTTCGGTGCGCTTCACGAGGAACGTGTCCGTGGAGCCGGCGGCGGCGTTGCCGTCCTCGTCGATGATCGTGGTCTCGGAAGCGACCTGGAGGGCGCCACGGGCGCCGGCTTCGATGAGCCCCATGCTCTTGCCGTGGTTGGACTCGCCGCCCAGGAACAGCAGCGTCTTGCCGCGGTAGTACACGGCCGCGCTGTGGGAGGGGTGGAGCCCGACGGCCTCCATGCGCAGCGCAAGCATCGCGACGACGACCTTCTGGATCGGCCCCGCCGGCCACGGGCCCGTGAAGTGCATCACCCGGCCGTCGTACCGGATCGCCTTGTCGCCGTCCTGCTGCCAGATGATGTCGGGCTCGGCGAGCGTCACCTCCGGCGAGATACGGACGTCGGCCAGCCGGTAGTTGAGGAAGGTGAGGTCGTCGAGGACGTGCTCGCGCGGCTCGCTGCCGTGGACGTCCACCCGCAGGCGGGCCGTCCCGGCCGACATCTCCTCCGACAGTAAGAGCTGGTCGTTCATCTGGTCCTTTCGGGGTGACCGGGTGCGACGGGTCAGGCGACGGGCTCCGGCGACGCCTCGCCGGACGTGCGTGCGGCGGTCGACGCCCAGAGGCGCGTCAGCATCGCCGCGGTATCGGCGAAATGATCGTGGATGACGGTCGCCGCGACCGATGCGTCACGAAGCCGGAGCGCGGCAAGGACGGGCGCGTGCAACTCGGCGATCCGGCGCCGGTCCACGCCCGGCACGACCATCGTGATGTATGTGCGGGAAAAGGGCTCGAGCGTCTTCCAGACGCGCTGCAGGGTGGCGTTGCCGGCCAGCTCGACGATCCGGCCATGGAAGGCCGCGTCCGCCGTCGCCTCGGCGTGGAAGTCGCCCGCGTCGGCCGATCGTCGCATCTCCTCGACGTAGGCGGCAAGGGCGCCGATGTCGTCGTCGGTCAGGCGCGGGATGGCGAGACGAGCCCCGAGGGACTCGAGCGCGGCGCGAACGGTGAACCCTTCCAGGAGCTCGGCCGCCGACGGCCGGCGGACGCGAGCTCCACGGAAGGCGGTTGTCTCCACGACCCCGAGCGCCTCGAGGTCGCGCAGCGCCTCGCGCACGGGCGCCTGGCTCGTGCCGAGCTCCCGGGCGACCCGGGTCTCGACGATCCTGGCGCCCGGCGGGTAGCGACCGGCAAGGATCGCCTGGAGCAGGCGATCCTTGACCTGATCGCTCAGGACGCTGCGCGAGATCGCTGCGTCGCGGGGCATGGAGGTGCGGTCAGGACCCGATGCCGACGAGCGGCCGGGACTGCACGGCGCTGAGGATCTCGACGAGGCCCGTGGTCCCGTTGATGCGGACCCGGTCACCGTTCTTGATCTGCTCGGTTCCCACGGACGTGCCGACGACGGCCGGGATCCCGAACTCACGGGAGAGGACGGCCGGGTGGGACACGGTCCCGCCCGCGTCGGTCACGAGGCCGACGATCTTGGTGAAGAGGACGACCCATGCAGGGTTCGTCATCTGGCAGACCAGGATGTCGCCGGCGCGGACGTCGTCGAACTGGTCCTCGCGGAGGACGACGCGAGCGATGCCCTCGACGACGCCGGGCGAGCCGCCGATGCCGTTGATCTCGCCGGCGACCGTGGACTCCTTGCGATAGAACTTGTCGGGGAAGCCCCACAGGTTCAGGTACGGGAAGGCGAGCTGCGTCGCGGTGGCGGTCCCGACCCACTCCTTGGGCCGGAACGTGTACGCCTTCTCGCGGGCTGCCTTGGCCTTCGCCACGATCGCCCGCCCGTCCATGCCGGCCGGGTTGCCCATGAAGACGCGGAGCTCGTTGTACCGGAAGAGGACAACGTCATCCGGGGCGTCGAGCGCGCCCGCCGCCACAAGCTTGCGGCCGATCGCCAGGAGGACCTGCCGGACGTGGGCATTGGCGCCCTGATCGATGTAGAAGTGATGGTCCGGGGTAAGCGGGGCCATCCGCAGGTTGATGTCGTTGGCCGCCCGCATCTCCTCGAGCGCCTCGCCGTCGAGGCCTTCGAGGATCTCCGCCGCCGCAGCCTTGATGTCGGCCGCGAGGACGGCGATCGTCTTCGGGTAGTCGTAGTTGGTCTCGATGTAGCCGCGGACGAGCTCGATGACGGGCTCCATCACTTCGACCACGTTCGGGAAGATGAACTCGTGGCTCCAGACCGCGTGCCAGCCGTATTCCTTCTGGTACGGCGTGACGCGCTCGTCGATGAACCGTCGGCCGCGCTGGCTGGCCTTGAGCGCGACGATGATCTCGCCGGCCGTGTCGGCCTTGAAGATGGCGGCGAGCTCCGGATCGACCTTCGCCTCCTCCTTCATCTTCCAGAGGGCCTCGATCGAGTCCCAGTTGCGGTCCTTCGCCGAGTTCTGGAGGCGGCCAAGGAGCTGCTCGTTGATCTTGCCGTGCGTCTTCTCCATGACTGCCCGCAGGTTCAGCGTCGCGGACAGCTGGGCGAAGTTGAGCATCCAGTGGATCTTCCAGTGGCGGTCGTGGACGTCGATCGCGTCCTCGAGCAGGCATGCGAGCTCCATCAGCGAGAGCTGGTCCTGCTTGTCGAGCATCCCCTCGAGGTAGGCGAAGTTGCGGTCCATCTCCGGGACGAGGCGATCGCGCCACCAGTTCACGAACTCGAGGCCGTACGTCGGCAGGACGGCGCCGAGGTACGTGCCGATCTTCGCCGCGTAGTCCGGGTCCTCGGGCACCACGGGCGTGACGGCGAAGTTGTACTCCTGCGTCTCGACCTTGAGACCGGCCTCGGCCGGGATCGCCGCCGTGTACAGGTAGCCGTTGACGTTCTTGTAGATCCAGTCCGTCGCGAAGGGCGTGCCGAATCGCCGGAACATGTGGTCGCACGAGAGCCACCAGCCGCCGATATCCTCGTACATCGGGCTCAGCGGGTGCGGGCAGTGCAGGTCGTCGTAGACCCAGAAGAGGAGCTTCTCCGTCTCCGACGTCCACGTCACCGGGAACTTCTCGTCCCCGAGGAACTGGCCCAGGACTTCTTCCTTGAGTGCCACTGCGTTCGACTCCTACTACGCGTTCTTTCGCCTTCGCCGACGACGTGGTCAGCCGGCGACAGCCGCCGCCCGGGTGATCCGCTTGAAGCGCCGCATGTTCTCCGTGATCGCCACCTCCGTCGGAAGACGCTCCATGCTCGACGCGCCGAAGAACCCGGCGACACCGGTCGTGTGATCAAGGACGTACTGCGCATCGGCCGGCTCTGCGATCGGGCCGCCGTGGCACAGCGCAATGATGTCGGGCTTGATCGAGACCGCAGCGTCGCGGATCTCCTGGACGCGCACCGCGGCGGCCTCGAGGGTCAGGGCTGTGGTCGCCCCGATCTGTCCCTTGGTGGTGAGGCCCATATGAGCGACCACGACGTCCGCGCCGGCAGCCGCCATGGCGCGTGCCTGGTCGGCATCGAAGACGTATGGCGTGCAGAGCAGCCCGGCCTCGTGTGCCGCCCGGATCATGTCAACCTCGAGCCCGAAGCCCATCCCGGTCTCTTCGAGGTTCTGGCGGAACTGGCCGTCACACAAACCCACCGTCGGGAAGTTCTGGACCCCGGAGAAGCCGACGCGCTTGATCTCCTCGAGGAAGACGGGCATCAGGCGGAAGGGGTCCGTGCCGCAGACGCCGGCCAGGACCGGAGTCTCGCGCACGATCGGGAGGACCTCGCCGGCCATCTCCATCACGATCGCGTTGGCGTCGCCATAGGGCATGCAGCCGGCAAGGGATCCCCGCCCCGCCATCCGGTACCGACCCGAGTTATAGATGATGATCAGGTCGGCCCCACCGGCTTCGGCGCATTTCGCTGACAGTCCGGTCCCGGCCCCCGCTCCCATGATCACGCCACCCTGGTCGACCGTGCGGCGCAGCCGCGCAAGCGCTTCCTGCCCGTTCATGCGAGTCCTCCTGCAATGGTCACCTTCGGCGAAGCCCAGGCCTGGTACATGGCGTCCATGCGGTCGGCCATCGCACGCGAGAAGGCGGGGTCGTTGATCGGGATGGCCATCTCGACCACCTCGACGTCGGGCCGGAGACCGGCCTTCAGCTCACGGATCAGGGCCGCATCGGCAGCGGCGTCGAAGAACGGGGCCCCCGGGACATCGATCATCGAGACTCCGCCGAGCGGGATGAACACCGTCAGCGGGCCAGTAGCGGCATTGAGCTTCCGGGCGATCATCCGGCCCAGCTCAGCGCACTCCTCCTCGGTGGTGCGCATCAGCGTGACGGTGGCGTTGTGGACGTACAGGTTGCGGTCAGCGAACTTCGCTGGGACGGTATCCTTCGGTCCGAAGTTGACCATATCGAGGGCCCCCAGGGAGACGACCTGGGGGAGCCCCAGCGATCCGGCCATTTCGAGCCGGTCCGGCCCGGCGGACAGCACTCCGCCGACCAGCTCGTCGGCGAGCTCCGTCGTCGTGATGTCCAGGGAGCCGGTGATGAAGCCGGCCTTCATGAGCGCCTCCATGGACTGCCCGCCGGCACCCGTCGCATGGAAGACAAGCACCTCGTAGCCGCGCTCCTCGAGGATCTCGCGGGCGGCGGTCACGCAGGGAGTCGTGACCCCGAACATGGTTGCCCCGATCAACGGCTTCGCCGCGATCGCCGACACGAACGTCGCGGAGGCCCTGGCCATCCCGGCGATCCCGGCCGCGGCGTTCGACAGGATCTTCTCGGAGATCCCATTGATCCCCGCGATGTCGACCACCGAGTACATCATCGCGATGTCCGATGTGCCCACGTATGGCCGCGTGTCCCCGGATGCCATCGTCGAGACGATCAGCTTGGGAACGCCGACCGGAAGGGCCTGCATCGCGGCGGACACGAGAGACGAGCCGCCGGATCCGCCGACGCCCAGGATCCCGTCGAGGCGACCGTCGGCATGGAGCCGGCGGACCACCTCGGTCGCGCCCCGGGTCATGGCGGCCATTGCCGGTCCGCGATCCCGCGCCGCGGCGAGCGCCGCCCGATCCTCGCCGGCCGCCGCGGCGACCTCGGTTGGGCCGATGTCGCCCGGTGACGGGTCGCTCATGACGCCGGCGTCGACGAGGATGACCTCGCAGCCGGCCTCGAGCACGCGATCGCGAAGGAAGGCATATTCCGGCCCCTTCGTATCAAGCGTGCCGAGCAACACAACGGTGGCCATGCGACACCTCCTGCGGCTGGATCGATACGGGCGGAGCGGCGTCAGGCTGCACGCGGACGACGACGGGCGCCACTGGGGAGCGACCGACCGATTGTCGATAATCGATTGTTGAGGATAGCACCACCTCGGACCCCGTCAAGGGCCATCCGGCAACTCGGCTGCGTGGATTGGGTGCACCGGGCCCGCGGCCGAGGGAACGCGCCGCGCTAGACTCCACGCAGCGGGCGCGGAGGGGCGCTGTCCGATGAGGCGGAGATCCGAGGAGCGGCAGTGCCCGACGACCGAGCTATCTCGCGCACGGTCCTTGCTGACCAGGTCAGGGACCGGCTCCTGGAGGCGATCCTCGCCGGGGAGTACCCGCCGAACTCCCGAATCATCGAGACGCGGGTCGCGCGCGAGCTCGGGACCAGCCAGGCGCCCGTGCGCGAGGCATTGCGCGGACTCGAGGCGCTCGGTCTGGTCGAGATCTCGCCGTTCCGTGGAGCGCGCGTCCGTCATCCGTCGACGAGCGAGCTTCTGGAAGCGTACGTGGTCCGGTCCGAGCTGGAGTCGCTTGGGGCGCGCCTGGCTGTCCCCCAGCTCACCGACGGCGACCTTGCCGAGCTCATGGAGCTCGGGGAGGAGATGCAGCGGGCCGCCCGCACAGGCGATCGGCATGCGGTGGCGATTGCTGACGCGAACTTCCACGCCCGGCTCGTCCGCGCGTCGCGGAACGCGACGTTGGAGCGCGTGTGGCGCGCGCTGGAGCCCTTCTCGCGGACGTACATCACCCTCGTGGTACCCGGTTCGGACGTTCAATGGACAGCCGACATCCACGTTCCGATCCTCAGCGCGCTCCGCCTTCGCGACACGGAAATGGTGGTTCGCGCGCTGCAGCAGCACTTCGCGGATGTCAGCGCGCGCCTCGGCGCGGAGTGGTCGGAGAGCGAACTTCTCGCGACCGAAGCCGCTGAGCCGGCCGTCAGGAGCGCCTGAGGTCCCCGCGCCGGCATGCCGGCGCGGGTGCCGCTGCGTCGTCGTCGACGCGAGAGCCACCTGTCAGCCGCGTTGGCCGAGCAGCTCGCGAACCTGCTCGGCCACGCGGGTCGCGGACAGGCGGTAGATGTCGAGCAGGTCCTCGTTCGTGCCCGACTCGACGTAGACGTCCTGCAGCCCGATCCGCTGCACCAGCGTGGGGCGGTGCTCGGAGAGCACCTCGGCCACGGCGCCCCCCAGGCCGCCGATCACCGAATGCTCCTCGACCGTGACGACGCGGCCGGTCCGCTCGGCGGCGGCGACGATCGCCGCAACGTCGATCGGCTTGAGCGTCGGGACGTGGAGCACGTGGGCGTCGATGCCATCTGCAGCCAGGAGGTCGGCGGCGTCCACGACGCGCGGCGTCTGGGATCCGGTGCTGATGAGCGTGACGTCGCTCCCCTCGCGGACCACGACCGCCTTCCCGAGCTCGAACCGGTAGGACTCGTCGAAGAGGCGCTGCGTCGCGTCGCGCACGAGGCGCACGTAGCACGGGCCGTCGTACGCCGCCGCCCAGCGGAGTGCCTGCGCCGCCTCGATGTCGTCGGCGGGAGAGACCGTGATCATGCCCGGCATCGCCCGCATGATCGACATGTCGTCAACGATGATGTGGCTCATCCCCGTCTGGCCGGTGAACAGGCCCGCGTATCCCGGCGTGATCTTCACGTTGAGGCCGGTCTGGGCGATGAGCACGCGGATCTGGTCGAGCGGCCGCACGACCGCGAACGAGACGAACGTGCTGATGAACGGGACCAGGCCCATGGTGGCCATCCCGGCGGCGACGCCAAGCATGTTCTGCTCGGCGATCCCCATCTGGAGGTAGCGCTCCGGGTGGGCCTTCTCGAAGATGTCGGCCCGCGTCGAGCTCCCGACGTCGCCGTCGAGCATCACGATCCGCGGATCGTCGTTCGCGAGCTCGGCGACGGTCTCACCGAAGATCTCCCGCATCGGCCTGCCCATCGGCAGCGTCATCGTGGGCCTCCGTCGGTGGCCGGGAGGGGCTCGCCGAGGTCCGCCATCGCGATCGCGAACTCGTCGGGCTTGATCGCCCGGGTATGCCAGAAGTAGTGGCCCTCCATGAAGGAGACGCCCTTGCCCTTGATGGTGTGGGCGATCACGACCGTGGGCCGACCGTCACCATGGGCCGCCTCCTCGAGGACCGCCAGGATGGCTTGCATGGCGTGGCCGTCGACCTCGAGCACGCGCCAGCCGAAGGCCGACCACTTCGCCACCAGCTCGCCGGGGACCTGGGGCGGCATCCTGCCGTCCGGCCCGTCGCCCGGCCAGCCGTACTGCTGGAGCCTGTTGTGGTCGACGATCGCGACCAGGCTGTCGAGGCCGTACCGGGCAGCGGTCATGGCCGCCTCCCAGACCTCGCCCTCCTGGCATTCGCCGTCGCCGAGCATCACGTACGTGCGGACGTCGCGCCCCGTCAGGCGCGCCCCCAGCGCCATGCCGACGCCCGCCGAGATCCCCATGCCGAGCGATCCGCTCGACATGTCCAGGCCGGGCAGGCGGGTCATGTCCGGGTGCCCCTGGAGGCGCGAGTTGGCCGCGTCGAACGTCACCAGCTCCTCCACGGGGAAGTACCCGCGAAGCGCCAGCGCGGCGTAGAGCCCGACAGACGAGTGACCCTTCGAGAGGATGAACCGGTCCCGGTCCGCCCAGGCGGGTTCGTCGGGCCGGATGCGCATGACGTGGAAGTAGAGCGCTGCAAGGATGTCGGCGGCCGAGAGCGGGCCGCCGAGGTGGCCCGCCCGGGCATGGTTCACGGTCCGCACGATGGCGAGCCGGATCTGCCGCGCGACCTCGTCGAGTCGGGCGATCTCCGCCGCGTCGACGGTCGCGACCGGGGCGGTCGCGCTCATGAGCCAGCCTTCTTCTCGTAGGAGCCCGAGACCACGGGCGGGGTGAAGAAGCAGACGAGCTCGAGATCGTCCGGGCCGTCGGCCTCGGTGGCGTGGAAGGTGCCCGGGGAGACCAGCACGACGACCCCCGGCTCGACCTCCGCGGTCTCGTCCGGGGTCACGATCCGGCCGCGCCCGGCGGCGCAGTAGATGGTCTCCTCCTCGGCGGCATGGACGTGCCCGGCAGGCTTCGACCCGGGCGGGTAGACGGACACCCCCAGTGAGACGTTCCGGGCGGGGCTGTTCCACGGCCCGAAGTAGGAGTGCCAGTCGCGGCCGGGGAGCGGCACGATCTCCGCCTCCGATCGCGCTACCCGCCTGATCATCCCGTCACCTCAGCTCGATCGCGGCGACCGGCGCCGCGGTGGAGCGCGCGTGGCCGGAGTACCATCGATTATCGATGATACGGGAATCCACCCGGTGAGTCAATGCGAACCAGGGGTCAGGGAGCCTACCGGCTCGAGCGAGGAGCCTCGCCGCTCGAGCGAAATACCAAGGCCCCCTCCGGTTAGGAGGGGGCCTGGTCGTGTGCGGCCGCGACGCGGTCTCGCCTAGCTGTTGCCGGGGAAGACCAGGGAGAGAGCGCCGCGGCGGCCCGGCTCGGGCCAGCGCTCGGTGACCATCTTCTGCTGGGTGAAGAAGCGGACGCCGTCCTCGCCCCGCATCGCCAGGTCGCCGAAGGCGGAGGCCCGCGATCCGCCGAAGCTGAGGTAGCCGGCCGGCACCGGGATCGGGACGTTGACCCCGATCATCGGGACGTCGACCTCGAGCTTGAAGCGCCGGGCAGCGCCGCCGTCGGTGGTGAAGATGGCGGTCCCGTTCGCGTACTTGTGGTCGTTGATCAGGCGAAGCGCCTCGTCGTAGGTCTTTGCGCGAACGATCCCCAGGACCGGCCCGAAGATCTCCTCGCGGTAGATCTCCATCTCCGGGGTCACCTGGTCGAACAGGGTCACGCCAAGGAAATAGCCGTCGGGATTGGCCGGATGGTGGAACGGCCGGCCGTCGACGACGAGCTCGGCGCCCTCGGCCTCGCCCTTGTCGATCCAGCTGATGACCGACTCGCGGTGCTCGGCGGAATAGATGGGGCCCATGTCCATGCCGGGCTCCATGCCCGGACCGACCTTGAGCTTCGCCATCCGCTCCAGCATGAGCGGCCGCAGGCGCTCCGCCGTGTCGCCGACCGCGATGACGAGGGTCTGGGCCATGCAGCGCTCGCCGGCGCTGCCATAGCCGGACGCCACAGCCGCGTCGGCCGTGAGCTCCATGTCGGCGTCGGGCAGGACGAGCATCGCGTTCTTGGCGCTCGTGTAGGCCCCCACGCGCTTGCCGAGCCGCGTCCCGGTCTCGTAGACATAGCGCCCGACGGCGGTCGATCCGACGAACTGGATCGCCTTGACGTCCGGGTGCTCCACGATCGCGGTCACGGCCTCGCGGCCGCCGTAGACGACGTTGAAGACCCCGTCGGGGAGCCCCGCCTCCTTCCACAGCTCGGCCTGGAGCTGGGTTGCGCCGGGGGTGTGGGACGACGGCTTGAGGATGAGCGTGTTCCCGCACATGAGCGCGATCGGGTAGATCCACAGCGGGACCATCGCCGGGAAGTTGAACGGCGTGATCGCGGCGGTGACGCCGAGCGGCCCGCGGAGGGTGAAGGCGTCGACGTTCGTGGCGACATTTGGGGTGTTCATGCCGGCGAGGTGGACCGGGAGGCCGCAGGCGAACTCGACGGTCTCGATGCCGCGGGTGACCTCCGCGAACGCGTCGGGGAACGTCTTGCCGTGGTCGCGCGTGATGAGCGCGGCCATCTCCTCGCGGTGCTTCCACATCAGCTCGCGGAAGGCGAAGAAGACCTGGCTGCGTGCGATCAGGGGCATGTCGCGCCAGGCCGGGAAGGCGGCCTTGGCGGCCGCGACTGCCGTGTCGACCTCCGCGGCGCCGCCGCGGGGAACGCGGCCGATCACCTGGCCGGTGGCCGGGTTGTAGACCGGCCCGGTCTGCTCGGGAAGGACCTCGACGGGACATCCGTCGATCCAGTGGGACAGGATGGGCAGCGTCGCCAGCTGCGCGATCTCGGTTGTCATGAACATCGCCTCCTTGGGTGCGGTCGGTGGTGGGATCGTTTCAGGCGTGCCGGATGTCCGGGTCCGGAAGGACCAAGTCGCGGATCGCACCCTGGAGATCGTGGTAGGACTTGACGAAGGCCCGAAGCGTCCTCGCGCTCGCTCCGAATGACTCGAACTCGGCGGGCGTCATCCCGTCGGGATCGTACGCCCGGCGGAAGTCCGGGATCCGCTGGTACAGGTCGTCGATGAGCGCGGGGTCGACGGGCACGTTCATGCGCGCACCGGGCACGATCCCGCTCTTGTTGAAGCGGACCTGCCACGCGTACGGCAGCGTCAGGCTCACGTCGCCCCCGACCAGCTCCGTCCAGTGGAGGCGGTGGCGGTACGCCGCCGCGAGAAGCCGCGAGCGGTAGCCGCGCTCACCGAAGATGGCATAGGCCCGCTTGAACGCGGCGATCCCAGCCCAGTTCGGCGCATCGGGATGGACGGCCAGGTCGTCGCGCTCGATCACGACCTTCATCCAGTCGTCGAGACGGCCGATCATGATCGTCACGATCGGCGACATCGCCGCCGTGTCCCCGCCTGCAGCGGCGAATCGGGCGAGGCCGCGCTCGACCGCCTCCGCCGCAGCGATGGCCTGCGGCACCGTGAACGAGACGGTCGCGTTGATGTTGACGCCGCGCGCCGTCGCCTCCTCCATCGCCTCGATACCGGCCGCGGTCGCCGGGAACTTGACCTGCATGTTCGGGGCGAGGCCCGCGAAGCGAACCGCCTGCTCCACCATGCGGACCGGATCGCGGTGGTTCGCCGGGTTGGTCTGGAGCGACAGCCTGCCCTGCCGCCCGCCTGCCCGATCGAAGACGGGTCGGAGCAAGGCCGCCCCGCGGACGGCCATCTCCTCGATGATCGCCCAGGTCAGCTCGACCTCGCTCCAGGTCGGGTTCGCGTCCGCCAGCTCGCGCACGCGCGGGGCGTAGACGGCGCTCTCCTTCTTCATGACCTCGAGCACGATGCTCGGGTTCGACGTCGCCCCGGTTGCGCCGCGCTCGACCGCGTAGGCGAGCTCGGCAGTTGCGCAGGAGTCGTTCCAGTACTGGGTCGGCGTGGTCTCCGCCATGCGGAGCAGCGGGCTCTCGACCGCGGTCATCGTCATGCTGGGTCCTCGTCTTTGTCGGCCTCGAGAGCCGAATAGTCGCACACCCAAGGATACCTGCCGGGTCCAAGTCGATCAATCATCGATTATTGATGAAGACAGGCCGAACGGCCCTTGATGCGACTCCGGGGGCGCGGCGAGGCTTCCCACGCGGGCAGGGCTGTCTGGCCGCGACATCACGTGGCCGCCCGGTTTGTGGAGACCGGATCTGGCCGGCCTGAGAAGCGGTGTGGAGGTTGGCGTGGAGACTGAGACCAAGAACACGGTTCCGATGTGGCTCGCCGTCGCGATCACGGTGGTGATCAGCCTGCCGTTCGGGCTGTGGCTCAAGGAGTGGAGCGTCCCCCTCTGGGCCGCGTTCATCGTCTGGGCGGAGTACTTCGTCCTCGGCGGCAAGCCGGCCGGACTGAAGATCATGGTGCCGTCGTACATCCTCGGCGTCATCGGCGCGGTGCTCGTGCTGATCGTCATGGTCGCGTTCGGCAAGACCTCGCTCGGCGACATCCAGCTCGTGACCGCCGGCGACGTCTCGATCGCACTCGCGTTCCTGGTTGCATTCTGCGTCCTGATCTACGCGATGAAGTTCATGCCGGTGACGGGCGGCGCCGGCACGCTGCCGTTCTTCAACGGCATCTCGATGGGCCTCGCGACATTCTTCGTCGGCATCTACTTCACGTACGGCGGCCTGAAGGTCGACGACCTTCTCGTGCCGATCGTGACCGGCATCCCGGCGATCCTCGCCGGCCTGCTGGGCGCCTTCCTCGGCTGGTTCAACGTGACGATCCTCCTCCCGCGCCCGGTCACCAAGACCGTGTCGGGCCACCAGCCCGCGCACATCTGACCCCGGGTCTGCTGACCGGGCTTCGCACCGACAATCGTCGTCAGCACGCCGACCGCCCGAGCCTCCCCAGGGGCTCGGCCCCGGTCGGCGTCCTGATTCCCGGCGAACGCGGCCCTCGGCAGCGTTCTTCACCGAGGCCAATCCAGGTATGAAGATCGACGTCGCCCTGGTCCCGCAGGCTGCACGGGTCGCACCTGGCCGGGTCCTCATCGTCATCGACCAGATCCGGGCGAGCACCACGATCACGACGGTGCTCGACCTCGGTTGCGCCGATCTTCTCCTCGCAGGCGACATCCGCACGGCCCGCCGTCTCGGTCGCCAGACCGGCTATCTGCTGGCGGGTGAACGCCTTGCTCGAAAGCCCCCGGGGTTCGACTTCGACAACTCGCCGAGCGAGCTCGCCCGGGCCGGGCTCGGCGGGCGCGGCCTGATCCTGAGCACGACAAACGGTACCGCGGTCCTGCGTCGCCTCCGGGCAGCGGACGCCGTCCTCGTCGGCTGCCTGCGGAACGCGCGCGCCGTGGCGTCCGCGGCAGTTGGCCTCGCTGGTTCGATGGGGCCGCATGGCAGCGTCCAGGTGGTCTGTGCCGGGAGACTCGGAAGGTTCGTCCTCGAGGATGCGGTGGCCGCCGGCGTCATCGTCAGCCGCATCGCGGAGGTCCTGGGCGAATCGAGCGATGGAGCCGAGCTGACGGACGCATCTGAGGCCGCAATCCGGCTTCGCGCGAGCTTTCCCGACCTGCTCACCGCGATGGCTGAGTCGGACGGTGGCGCCACGCTGCGCGAGATCGGGCAACCGGATGACATTGCCTTCTGCGCCGAGGAGGATGCGAGCCGGACCGTTCCACGCCTGGTGGCGGGCGAGCCGATCCGTATCGTCGCGCTGACTCCCTGAGGACCAGTGCGCTCCACGGTCCGCGACCGCCCGATGGTCGGGAACGCGCGCTAGCATCATCCCGTGGCCGGCCCTGCTCCCCTGCTCCTCGACGTCGACACCGGGATCGACGACAGCCTGGCGCTCCTCTACGCGTGCGCGTCGCCGGACGCGGAGATCGTCGCCGTCACCTGCGTGGCGGGCAACATCGACGCGCAGCAGGTCGCCCGGAACACGCGCGCGGTCCTGGAGCTGGCCGGCCGGGCTGACGTCGAGGTCGCGCTCGGACGGGAGACGCCGCTCGTGCGCGACCTGGTGACCACGCCGGAGACGCACGGTCCGCTGGGGATCGGGTACGCGGTCCTGCCCCCGGCCAGCCGGCCCCTGTCGCCGCGTTTCGGGCCGGACGTCATCGTGGAGGAGGCGCGGCGACGGCCGGGCGAGCTGACGCTCGTGACGCTGGGCCCGATGACGAACCTGGCGCTCGCGGTCCTCCGCGAGCCGGCCCTGCCGACCCTCCTGCGGCGCTGGGTGATCATGGGCGGGAGCTACCGGTCGCCGGGCAACACCGCCCCGACGACGGAGTGGAACGTCGCGGTGGACCCCGAGGCGGCCAGGATCTGCATCGCGGCGTTCGGACGGCCGGAGGTGGTCGGGGTGCGGCGCGAGGCCGGCCTGCCGTCGCTCCCGCTGGCGATGGGGCTCGATGTGACGGAGCGCGCGAAGCTCCTGCCCGAGCACCTCGCGGCGCTGGCGGCCCGGGCCGGCTCGAGCGCGGCCACGAACCGCGTCCTCCGCTTCATCGACGATGCGCTCCGCTTCTACATGGAGTTCCATTCGCGCTACGACGGCTTTTACGGGGCCTTTGTCCACGACCCGTTCGCGGTGGCCGCGGCGCTGGAACCGGCCCTGGTCCGGACCGAGGCGCTGACAGTGGAGGTGGAGCTCGGCGGGACGCTCACGACCGGGGAGACCGTCACGGACTGGCGGCGCGTCCGGGGCCTGCCACCCACGCTGGATGTCGCGGTCGAGGGTGACGCGGCGGCGTTCTTCGAGCGGTTCATCGAGCGGGTCGGCGGGCTGGCCGCGCGGGTGGGCTGAGACACCGGCCGCGGGGACGTGGCGTCGGGTACGTCCGGCGTGGGACACTGCACCGGAGCGACGCCCGGCGTGCCAAGTGGCGCGGCGGCGGCGATCGGGGCGGGACAACGCGGGTTGAGGAGGTCCGAGCACCATGGCCTGGCTGTCACGACAGTTCAGCACGCGGGTGATCGTGTTGATCCCGATCGCGATCGCGATCAACATCGTGCTCGGCTACACGGTCCAGACGATCCTCAAGCTGCCCATCTACCTCGATTCGATCGGGACGATCCTGGTCGGCGTGCTCGCCGGCCCGATCGCCGGGGCGCTGACCGGAATCCTGTCGAACCTGATCTGGCAGTACGCGCCGGTCATCGGCGGTGGAACGATCGGGCCGTTCGCGATCGTCGCGGGCGTCATCGGGTTCCTCGCCGGCATCTGGGGCCAGCTGGCAGTCTATCGGTCGAGGCCTGCCTCGGGGACCCAGCTGATCCTGGCCGCCGTCGCGGCGGCCGCGATCGCCGTGGTAGTCGTCATCCCCATCCTCAATAACCCTGCCTATACGGACCCGAATATCGGTGGGTACCCCAGCTGGGTGTACACCGCCGCGGTCGTCATCGCGGCAATCGTCGCGGTCGTCGTCGCCGGATTCATCTACATCCGCCGCGACCTCGCCGGCCTGTGGGTGGCGGTCGCCGGCGTCGTGACCGGCATCGTCGCCGCGTTCGTGTCGGCACCGATCTCAGCGATCGCCTTTGGTGGCGTGACCGGCGGCGGAACGGACCTGCTCGTCGCGGCCCTGCGGCAGGGCGGGTCGGACGTGCTCCATGCATCGCTGGGCCAGGGCCTGTTCAGCGATCCGATCGACAAGACCATCACGAGCTTCGTGGTCTTCATCGTGCTGGGCGGGCTCTCCGGGAGGTTCCTCGCCCGGTTCCCGCTGGGCGAGCGCCTCGTCAGGAACCGTGCGGCCTGACCCCGGGCCGGACACGTCGGTCGCGATCCCGGAGCCCGGCGCGGCCATCCTCCCCGCATACGTCCTGCGCGTCCCGACGGGGCCCTACCGCACACTGAACCCCCTCACGAAGTTCGTGATCGCCATCGCGAGCGCGATCGTCGCGTTCGGGGTGCGGGGATGGACGGGTCCGCTCAGCGTCCTCGTTGTGACGGCCGCGATCGCGCTCATCGCGGGCGTGTCGCGCTCCCTCCGACGGTTCGTCTTGGCCACGATCCCGATCGTCGCATCGATCCTGCTCGTCAACGCATTCCTCTACCCGGGCGCGACCGACGTGCTCTTCCGGGTCGGACCGTTGGCAGCGACAGGGACCGGCATGACCGTAGCGCTCCAGGCCACCCTGCGCGTGATCGCGTTCGCGCTGAGCGTCGCCGTCTTCAGCCTCACCACGGCGACCGACGACTTCCTGGCCGACCTGGAGTGCCGTGGGACCGGCCGGCGGCTGACGTTCGTGATCGGCTCGGCGATCCGGACGATCCCCGCCATGGGGTCGCGCGCCGTCGAGATCGTCGAGGCACAGCGCGCGCGCGGCCTCGACACGGAGGGCTCGATCCGGCGGCGCCTTCGCGGGATCGTGCCGCTCGCGGGCCCCATGGTGTTCGGCTCCCTTGCCGAGGTGGAAGAGCGGACCGTCGCCCTGGAGGCGCGCGCCTTCTCGGCCCCGGTTCGGCGGACCGTCATGCGGACGCTGCCAGACGGCAGCCGGCAGCGAGCGCTGCGCTGGCTCGTCGGCCTCGGCTCGATCGCGGCTGTTGGAGCATCGATCGCCGGCCGCTTCCCGCTTCCGTGATCGGGTTGCCGTGACGCTGCACCTGTCTGCGGTCACGTACCGCTACGCCGGGGCGCAACGCGACGCCCTCACCGACGTCGATCTCGAGCTCTCCGCCGGGTCGGTCGTGGGCGTCGTCGGCCCGAACGAGTCGGGGAAGAGCACGCTCTGCCTGGTCGCGTCCGGCCTGGCGCCCGTCGTCGTCGGGGGTCAGATCAGGGGATCGGTCACGATCGACGGACGCGAGACGGTCGGGATGCGACCGCACGAGCTGGCCCAACGCTGCGGGATCCTCTTTCAGAATGCGCAAGCCCAGCTCTCGGGGACCGCCTCGACCGTCTTCGAGGAGCTGGCCTTCGGCCCGCGCAACCTCGGGCTTCCGCTCGGGACCGTGATCGAGCGAGTCGAGTCGAGCCTCGAGGCGCTCGGGATCGCGGGGCTGGCCGATCGTGATCCCGACCGCCTGTCGGGCGGCCAGGCGCAGCTCGTCGCGCTCGCCGCCATCCTCACGCTCGGCCCGGACATCCTCATCCTCGATGAGCCGACCAGCCAGCTCGACCCGCAGGGAACCCGGCTCGTGGGCGAAGCCCTGCGGCGCCTGGCTCACGAGAAGCGGACCGCGATACTCATCGTCGAGCACAAGACGGCCCTGCTCGACCGGCTCGCCGATCGCGTGATCGTCATCGACGAAGGCCGGCTCATCCGCGAAGGGCTGTCGGTTGACGTGCTGGCCGACCCGGCCCTCGTCGAGCTCGGCGTGGAACCGCCACCCCGCGTCCGGGTCCGCTCAGCGCTCGCCGACGCGGGCCTCAGGACCCCGGGCGAAGTCGACGCGCTCCTCGCGGAGCTCGCGAGTTGATCGCGATCGAGATCCGGCGCGTCGGCTTCACCTATCCGGGCGGGGTCCGTGCCCTCGACAGTGTCGACCTCTCGATCAGCCCGGGCGACACTCTCGGGATCATCGGCCAGAACGGCAGCGGGAAGTCGACCCTGGTTCGTCACCTGAACGGGCTCCTCCGACCGACTGATGGGCAGATCCTGCTCGACGGAACGACGGTGGGGCGGCGTCACGTCGCCGAGCTCGCCGCACTGGTCGGGATCGCGTTCCAGGACCCGGACCGCCAGATCTTCGCCGGCAGGGTGCGGGCGGAGGTGGCGTTCGGGCCGCGGAACCTGGGGCTGCGTGGCGCGGAGCTCGACCGCCGCGTGACCGAGGCGCTGGAAGCCGTCGGGCTGTCGGGAGCGGACGACGAGAACCCGTACGACCTCGGCTTCTCGCGCCGGAAGCTCCTGGCGATCGCATCGGTGCTCGCGATGCGCACGCCGATCGTCGTCCTCGACGAGCCGACAACCGGCCAGGACCTGCGTGGGGTCGCGCGGGTGCGGTCGATCGTGGCGGCGCTGGCCGCGGAGGGACGGACGGTCATCACGATCAGCCACGACATGCGGTTCGTCGCCGAGACGTTCGGGCGGGTGGTGGTGATGCGCGCCGGCAGGATCGTCCTCGACGGGACGCCGGCGGATGTCTTCGGCGAGCCGAGCTGGGAGGTGCTGGCGTCCACGTACCTGGAGCCGCCGCTTGCCGCCCGGGTCGGGGCGCGGCTGGGCCTGGGCAGCACGCCCACGGAGGCAAGCCTGGTGGGGGCGCTTCAGGCGAGGGGGTAGGGCGCGCCGACGGGCGCGATCGTGGCCGCCGCCACGAGCGCGTGCGATCGCGGGCGCTGGAGTGGGGCGGGCTCCGCGCGTCGCCGGGACCAGCGTCGCCGGGAACTTGCGTCACCGGGACCCGCGTCACCGTGCGCGTCACGTCGCCGGGAGTCCCATCCCACGAACGTGCGGAATCGCACGTCAAGTCAACACCCGCCGGCCGTCGAGACCCTTTCGGCGTCGCGCGGCCGGTCGCCTGCCCGTTCGGGCGAGCTCCGCGCTCACCGGATATGCGGTTTCCGTGCTCAGCGTGCGTGTCGAGCCGCCGCCCGGTCGTGGCGGCCGCTCGAATGCGGCGATCCAGGGCCGAGCCAGCACCCGAAGTGTTGACTTCACGTGCGAATCTGCACGGTGGCGGCAGGTCCGGCCCGCGATCGACGCGAAGGCGGCGCAAATGGAGCTGTCGCAGCGGTTCCGCGCCGCACTCACGCGACGTCGAGTGCCACCTCGTGGACCAGCCCGTCGACGATCCGCCAGGCACGGACGCTCTCGGTGCCGGTGGCCGGGTCGGCCTCGCTCGGGCTGAGCGAGACCAGCACGTAGAGCGCCTCCGGGTAGAAGGCGAGGCTCACGTCGGTGGGCGACGGCCGGGCAGGCGACCGGACATGGGAATGCACGATCGCCCAGATCGACTCGCCTGCGTCGTCGAGCGCCAGAACGGCGCGGACGAGATCGTCCGGGTGAAGCTCGTAGCGAAGGGGCGATGCGGCGCGATTGCGCGCGGGAAGCCACCGCGTCGCAACGCCATCGTCGGCGACCGCCGCCGTTCCGGCGATGAGCCCGCAGGCCTCGTTCGGAGACTCGGTCCGGGCATGGGATACCAGCAGGTCGCGGATCTCGCGGGGGAGCCGGGTCCGAGCGGGGCCCGGATGGAGCGCGTCGGGAACCCGGTGGGCCAGTGGTTCGGCGCTCAGGCGAGGATCTCCCGCGGCGGTGCCGGGAATGGGAAAACGAGGCTCTCGTCCGCAAACCCCGGCTCGGCCGACACGCCCGCGGACCCGGGACCCGCCGGGATCGGCAGCGGGCGTCCCGCCGCACGCGCCTCGACGGCCGCGTCGGAGCAGACCGGGCAGGCCGGGTCGCGCCGGATCCGCAGCTCCGTGAACGTGAGATCGAGCGCATCGAAGAGCACGAGGCGTCCGGCGAGCGTCTCGCCGATCCCGAGGAGAAGCTTGAGCGCCTCGGTCGCCTGGAGGAGCCCCATCGTGCCCGGCACGACACCCAGCACGCCGGTCACCGAGCAGCCCGGCGCGAGCTCGGGCGGGGGTGGGACCGGGTGGAGACAGCGGTAGCACGGGCCGGCGAACGGGACGAACGTCGTCAGCTGTCCCTCGAACCGGAAGACCGACGCGTGGACGACGGGGACGCCCGCCGCGACGGCCGCGTCGTTGAGCGTGTAGCGCGTCTCGAAGGTGTCGGTGCCGTCCACGATCACGTCGTAGCCGGCGATGAGGCGCTCCACGTTTGCCGGGCTCAGCGCCTCGTCGTGCCCGATCACCGCGACATCCGGGTTCAGGGCGCGGATCGCCACCTCGGCGGAGACGATCTTCTTCATGCCGAGCCGTGCCGTCGAGTGCA
>JADGQH010000102.1 GCA_017881985.1 Chloroflexota bacterium
GTCCGCATAGTGGTGATCCTCGAAGACCATCACGACCGGGGAGCTCGTGGCAAGACGCTCGAAGAACGTCCGCCAGGCGGCGAACAGCTGCTCCGAGCCACCCCCGGATCCGAACCCGAGCAGGGCGAGCAGCGCCGGCTCGATCCAGCGCCGCTCCTCCGCGTCGGGAACGTGCTTCGCCAGGGTCTCGCCGATCCTGGCCCGGGTCGTCGCCTCGTCGTCGGTCTCGACGAGGCCCGCCCGACGCCGGACCATCTCGCCCAGGGCCCAGAACGTGATCCCCTCGCCGTAGGCGGGCGATCGGCCGTCGTGCCACCAGACGCTTTCGACCAGGCCGTCGAGGTACTTGGTGAACTCCCAGGCGAGCCGGCTCTTGCCGATCCCCGCCGGGCCGAGGACCGAGACCAGGCGGGCGCGCTGCTCCCGTCCGGTCGCGTGGAACAGCTCCTTGAGGAGGCGAAGCTCGTCGGCGCGGCCGACGAACGGCGCCTCGAGCGCTTCGGACCGGTTGCGTCCGCCACGTTCGGCCACGACCCGCATGGCGCGCCAGGCGGCGACGGGGAGGACCTTGCCCTTGAGGGCCTGGTCCCCGGCGGGCTCGAAGGCGATCGCCCCGCTGGCGGCACGCTGGGTCGCCTCGCCGACCAGGACCGTGCCGGGCGCGGCGACCGACTGGAGCCGGGCAGCGGTGTTGACGAGGTCGCCCGCCACCATCCCCTGGTTGGTGGCCCCGAGCGTCACCGCTGCCTCGCCGGTGAGGACGCCAGCCCGGGCCGAGATGCCGGGACCCAGGACCCGGACCGCGTCGACGAGCTCGAGACCGGCTCGCACCGCCCGCTCGGCATCGTCCTCGCGGGTGACCGGCGTCCCCCAGACCGCCATGACGGCGTCGCCGATGAACTTCTCGACCGTCCCACCGTAGCGGGCGATGACGTCGGAGGCGACCTCGAAGTAGCGGGTCAGGGTGTCGCGGACGTCCTCCGCGTCGCGGTCCTCGGCGAACGGCGTGAAGCCGACCAGGTCGGCGAACAGGACCGACACGAGGCGGCGCTCGGCGACGGCCGCCGGCGCGGTGGTCCCGGCGGATCCAGCCGGGCGCATGGCCACCGGCGGCGCCCCTGCGGCACCGAGCGGGGCGGCGGTCCCAGGGGCGGTCCCACTCAGCGGCGTGGCGCATTCGCCGCAGAATTTCGCCGTCGGGCTATTCGTGGTCCCGCAGGCTGGGCACGCGACCGCCAGGCGCGCTGCACACTCCGTGCAGAACTTGGCCCCGATCGGGTTCGCGGTCCCGCAGTTCGAGCAAACCAATCGATCACCCTGGGTGCGCTTCTCGTCTTGGAAGCGCGAAGCGTACCTGACATCCGGCCGAACGGAGCCCCTGTTCCCGTGCCAATCGCCGTACCGGGCTCCCACGGCCCGGCATCGACACCCCACGGTCAGCCTGCACCTCGACGTCTGCTAGAATCCGCCGGCCGTGGCCCGGAGAGGTCGCATAGAGGCCTAGTGCAGCGGTTTGCTAAACCGCCATGTGGGGTAACCTGCATCGAGGGTTCGAATCCCTCCCTCTCCGCCACCTCTCGTGCGCCCGTAGCTCAGTGGATAGAGCGCCAGGTTGCGGACCTGGAGGTCGTGGGTTCGAGTCCCGCCGGGCGCGCCACGCGCCTCCCCATGGTCTGTCGGGCCTCCGGATGCCGGCGTCGCGCGCCCTCGCCAGCCCGATCGGCGCCTCAGTGCGCCATCTTGACCTCGGCGAGCCGGACGATCTCTCGCACGTCGCCCGCGGACCGGACCGCCAGCCGGACGCCCCGGCCCTCCGCGTATCGCGGGGCGGCATCGATGGCGTCGAGCACCGTCGCCGAGAGGCCGGCGTCCCGGGCCGCGCCGACAGCGCGCTCCCCGAGCGCGAACGATGCGAGGAATGAACCGTCCTGCGGGGTCAGGTAGAGGACTGTCCGTTTCGGCCCGGCAACGCGCAACCCCCAGCCTGTGCTCTTGCCGCTGCAGCCCCAAGTTTCCGAGACTGGGCCGAACCGTGCGGCGATGGCGGCCCGCAGCTCATTCCAGAGCGCGGCGGTTGACGCGAGGACGCGGGCCACCTCCTCGTCGTCGGGCTGGTGCGATCGGTCGGCGAAAACGCTCAGTGCCATGCACCCCTCGGTGACCCTGTGCGCGGCCGGCCGGCCCGATGTCCGGTCGGCTCAGCGATGCAGGTTTCGCGCCGCAACGAAGCTCAGGCCGTGCTCGGTCAGGGCGCGCGCCGTGTGATTCGTCGCGTCGAGCTTGTCCATGAAGTTGAGGGCGAGGTTCTCCCAATCGCCGCTCTCGACGACCTCGGACTCCGCCCGGAAGTAGTCCAGGATGTCGGATGGGTGGGCGCGGGCCCCGTCGACCGCCGGGTCGCCGCCCTCGTGCTTGGCCGAGATGTTGGGCACGTGGCCGGCCAACGCCATGAGCTCCTCCCGCCGATCGTACGGCTGAAGGACGATGCTCTTGAACGTCTCGGTGATGTGGTGCTCGAACCGGATCGCGTCCTCGAAGCCGAGCGCCCGCCGGATCTCGGCCGTGATCTCGAGCGTCTCGTTGTTCGTCGAGTTGCCCCAGTTGAAGCCGACGAGCGGCGACGAGCCGTCGTCGCGGGCGAACAGCTTCGCCCCGATCAGGGTCCACATCCCGGCATACGGGTTGTCATTGCCCATGAAGACCGAGATCTTGAACTCGATGTCCACCCCCAGGCGGTGGAGGAGGTAGCCCGCCAGCACGGTCCCCGGGTTGATGTTGAGGACCTGGCGCACCCCATATTCAGTGTAGTAGTGGAGGAACTCGTCGAGCCAGAGGAGCACGTGGTCGTTCGGCTGGCCGATCCCGCCGAAATATCCGGTGATCGTGGCCGGGCCGCCGAGGTGGACGTTGGATCCGTCGGTTCCCTTCGTGTCGAGCGTCTCGACATAGCTCGAGCCGATGATCTGCATGGCCGCCGCGATCGCCGGGAGGTCGCCCTCCGCCTCCTGCTCCTTCATCCGGCGGACCTGGATCCAGCGAGCCGGCATGAGCGAGCGCTCCGCGATCGTCTTCCGGGCAGCCGCGATGACCCACGGGAAGTACTGGAGAGCGCTGACCTCCAGCGTCACCGCCATGTCTTCCGCGAACGTCATCGAATCCGCGCGCGTACCGAGCACACCCCGGCGGAAGTCGGCGACGCCGACGAATGCACCCCGATCACGCTCCGCGGCGAGCCATTGCAGGTCAGCGAGGTATGCCGGATGGTCGATCCGGACGCGCTCGAGGAGGGCCGGCAGCTGGCCCGCTGCCCGCGCCCGGCGATTGATCTCCTCGGGGGTGCCGTACCTGGCGACGACGGCCAGGATGTCGTTGACGACCCGCGAATCCGGGTCGACCAGGAACGCGTTGAGCTCGTCGAGCCGTTCGGTCGGGATCGCGAGCCTCTTGCGGAGGTCGGCCGCGACCTCGATCACCGCGCTGGTCATCCGAGCAGCCTCGCGAGCTCGTCGTATTCCTCGTCCTTCATCCCGAACCAGTTCTCGGGCTGGGGGAACGTCCGCTCGGTCACCTCGCGCACATAGCCCGCGAGGCCCTCGCGGATCACGGCCCCGGCGTCGGCGAACACCTTCGCCATCCGCGGCGTGAACTTCGGGTAGAGGGCGAACGCGTCGTGGTAGATGAGCAGCTGGCCGTGGGCGTCGGGTCCCGAGCCCAGGCTCATGATGATGCAGTGCTGCGCCCGCTCGGTGATGAGCCGGCAGACACGGTCGGGGACGAGCTCCAGGAGGATGCAGAACGCTCCCGCCTCCTCGAGGGCCCGCGCGTCGTCCACGATCTTCTTCGCCTGTGCAGCGCCCTTGCCCTGGAGACGGAAGCCGCCGAGGGCGCTCACGCTCTGCGGGGTCAGGCCGAGGTGGCCGATGACCGGGATGCCGGCTCGCGCGATTCCCGCGACGCGATCCGCCATCTCCGCGCCGCCCTCGAGCTTGACGGCATCGCAGCCCGCCTCGGCCATGAAGCGGCCGGCATTGCGGATCGCGCTCTCGACGCTCGGCTGGTAGCTCATGTAGGGCATGTCACCGACCAGCCAGGCCGTCGGCGCCCCGCGGCGCACGGCCGCCGAGTGCCGGATCATGTCGTCCATCGTGACGGGCAGGGTGCTGTCGAAGCCGAGCATCGTCATGCCCAGGCTGTCCCCCACGAGGATCATGTCGATGCCCGCCTGTTCCTGCAGGTGGGCGGTCGGGTAGTCGTAGCAGGTCAGCCACGTGATCGGCGTGCCCTCCGCCACCTTCGCGAACAGCGCGGGCAGGGTGACCTTCTTCCGATCCGCCACCATGGCCTCCTCTCGTGGACGGCCGCGGCGCGGCAACGTCCAGCCGCATCATTCCGGCCCCGCCATGTGCCGGGGAAGTGCCGTTCCGCCTACACTGCCGCCCATGTCGGAACGAACCCAACCCCGCATCGGCGTCGTCGGCCTCGGCACCATGGGCGGCGCCATGGCAGCCAACCTGGCCAAGGCCGGGTTCCCGCTCACCGCCTGGAACCGGACCCCGGGGCGCTCCCACGAGCTCGAGGCGCTGGGGATCGACATCGCCGCGACGCCGCGGGCCCTCGCCTCGACGGCCGACATCGTCCTGGTCTGCGTCTCCGACACGCCCGACGTCGAGGCCGTCCTCTTCGGCCCGGAGGGCGTCGCGGAGGGCGCAGCGCCAGGGTCCCTCGTCATCGACTGCTCCACGATCGATCCGGCCGGCAGCCGGCGCTTCGCGGCTCGCCTCGCCGAGAAGGGGATCGGTTTTGTCGACGCACCGGTCACCGGCGGCAGCGAAGGTGCGCGGAACGCGACGCTCGCGATCCTCGTTGGCGGCGCCCCGGCCGATGTCGAGCGTGCCCGGCCCGTCCTCGCGGCGATCGGCCGGACGATCACGCACCTCGGCCCCGTCGGGTCCGGCCAGGCGGCGAAGGCCGTCAACCAGGTGATCCTCGCGGCCACCTACCTGGGTGTCGCCGAAGGCCTCGTCCTGGCCCTCAAGGCCGGCCTCGACCCGCAGCAGGTCGTGGAGGCCCTCTCCGGCGGGGCAGCCCAGAGCTGGGTGCTCGCCAACCGGAGCGGGCGCATGCTCGCCAACGAGTACCCGCTCGGCTTCAAGGTCGCCCTGCACCTCAAGGACCTGGGGATCGCGCTGGACATCGCCCGCGAATCGGGCGCGGTCCTGCCGATCGCTGCGCTCGTCGCGCAGCTCGAGGCCGGCCTCGTCGCGACAGGTCACGGGGACGACGACATGTCCGCCCTTGCCCGGGCGATCAGGGGGCTCTCGGGCCTCGAGGCGTGAACGGCACGACCCCGGCAGGGTAGGCTGTCGCCATGCACTACGAGCTCTTCATGGGCGCCGCGCTCGCCGAGGCTCGCGCCGCCGTGGAGAATGGCGAGCGCCCGCGCGGAGCCGCCGCGGTCCTCGACGAGGCCCTCGTTGCAAGCGGCCACGAAGAGGTCGTCGCGCGCACCGACCCGACCGCGCACGCGATCGTCGTGACCCTTCGCGAGGCGGCCGGGCGGCTCGGGAAGACATCGCTGGCCGGCGTCACCGTCTTCGCGGTCGTCGAGCCCTGCGCAATGTGCGTCGGCGCCCTGCTCGAGTCGGACGTCGACCGTCTCGTCTACGCAGTCCCGAGCGCGTCCGCCGGCGCCGCCGGCTCGGTGATCCAGCTGGCCGACCATCCCGCGCTCTCGCGGCGGATGGACCTCGTCTCGGGGATCCTCCGCGCAGACGCCGCCGACCTGATCGCGGTCGCCGCCGAAGCCTGAACGCCGGCGATTCGGCGCGCCCGACCGCCCCGGCGTTCCACTGCCCGCCTCCCCGGCTATCCGGCGGGCGACCCATGCCCGACCCCCGGGCCTTCGCCTTTGGTATCCTCTCGACCGGAGAGGTGTCCGAGTGGTTGAAGGTGCCGCTCTCGAAAAGCGGTGTGCGCAAGCACCGTGGGTTCGAATCCCACCCTCTCCGCCACGCCACTCGGACCCGACCTGCCGGTTCCCGCGCCGACGTGCCCGCGGAGAGGTCGCCTAGAGGCCTAGGGCGCCGCACTGGAAATGCGGTATGGGGCAACCCATCGAGGGTTCGAATCCCTCCCTCTCCGCCACACCCCGGGTCCATCTCAGACCCCTGCTATGATCCCGATGCCGTGCTAGGCGGGGAACTAGCGGTGCCCTGTACCTGCAATCCGCTCCAGCAGGGCTGAATTCCCTCCCGAGGTCCTCGTCTTCGAGAGCCGCCGGCGTGAACGGCGCCGAGGATCGGGTCCCGCGCAGCGGCGACACGCGAACCGCGTCAGGTCCGGAAGGAAGCAGCGCTAAGCGAGGCTCGTCGGGTGCCGCGGCCAGGCCTGGTCTGAGCCGATCACGTCGGTGGGCGCGGGGACGGCTTGATCGACGGAGGGTGCACGGCAATCTTCTTCCTGTCGCCGCGACCCGGATCGGGAGCCCAGTGAGCGAAAGTCCCACCCACCAGGCGCTGTATCGCCGCTGGCGGTCCCAGCGCTTCGAGGACGTCGTCGGCCAGGACCCGGTCGTGACCACGATCCGGAACGCGCTGCGAACCGGCCGGACCGGCCATGCCTACCTGTTCGTGGGACCGCGCGGGACCGGCAAGACGTCGCTCGCGCGGATCCTCGCCAAGGCCATCAACTGCCCGAACGTGGCCGACGGCGAGCCGTGCGACGCCTGCCCCTCCTGCGACGCGATCCGCGAGGGCCGCGCCCTCGACGTCGTGGAGCTCGACGCCGCGTCCAACAACCGGGTCGACGACATCCGCGAGCTCCTGCCCCGCATCTACACGGCACCTGCGGACCTTCCGACGAAGGTCTTCATCGTCGACGAGGTCCAGCGGATCACGCAGGGCTGGGACGTCCTCCTCAAGACGCTCGAGGAGCCGCCGCCGCACGTCCTGTTCATCTTCTGCACGACCGATTCCAGCCAGATCCGGCCGGCGGTCCTCTCTCGCGTCCAGCGCTTCGACTTCCGGCCACTGCCGCCGATCCTCATCGAGGGCAAGCTGCGCCGGATCCTCGAGGCGGATGGTCGGGCCGCCGAGCCCGAGGCCGTGGCGCTCGTCGCCCATCTTGCCGACGGCGGGATGCGCGACGCGGAGTCGATCCTCGACCAGCTGCTCTCCGGCGGCGGCGACCTCCTCACGGCGGACGCGGTGCGCGACCTGCTCGGGCTTGCCGACGGCGACTCGGTCGGGCGCTTCGTGACGGCGCTCGTGACCGCCGATCCGATGGGCGGGATCGAGCTGCTCGACGCCCTCGAGGATCGAGGACGCGACCTTCGCTCCTTCACCGACCAGGCGATCGACGCGCTCCGTGCGGCGCTCCGCGACACGCTCGCGGGGACGCCGGCCGCGGGCGCGCTCGCGAACCATGGGACCGCCGCGCTCGTCGCCGCGGCGCGCCGGCTCGCCTCGATCGATCCCGCGAGCGCAGCCCCCGGCGGCATGCGCTTCCAGCTGGAGCTGGCCCTCCTCGAGGTACCAGAGCCGGCCGCTCCGGCGTCGCGATCGGTCCCGCCGGTGATCGCCCGGGCACCGGCGCCCGCGGTCGTCGACACCGCACCCCCACCACCCGCGGAATCCGTGTCGATCGCGGGCCCCACGCCGACGCCGGTCCCGGCCGTGGGCCGGTCGGTCGCGTCACGTGCCGCGAGCGGCCAGCCGGCCGCCCCGGATCCGCGCCCGCCGGACGCCGTGCCGGCAGCGCTCATCCCGGGTTCGAACGGCCCGGCGTCCACGACCCCGGCGGCCGGCGATCCCCTCGTCGAGCTCCGTCGCCGGTGGCCCGAGATCGTGGCGCTGATCAGCCGCCATCCCCCCACGAAGCCCCTCATCGAGGCGTGCCGGCCGCTCGCCGTCGACGGCGCCGTCGTCACGCTCGGGTTCCCCGAGAGCCAGCTCTTCCTGCGCGACGTCGCCGACCGACGCCGCCCCACCCTCGAGGAGGGGCTCTCCCGGGTCCTCGGTCGCCCGGTGGCGGTCCGATGCGTGGCGACCAACGTCGAGATCGAGGTCGCCCCTCCTGCCGACCCGGAGGGCACGGCGGTGATCGCCGCCGCGCGGGCCGTATGGGGCGACGAGCTCGTGGGTGTCCGCGACATCGACTGACGGGCTGGGGCCTCATGCGGGGCCTGCGCGCCTCGGCGCGATGTCGCAGACTCTGGCGACAGCGGTGCGCCGGTGCGGCGGACGACGGAGGACGGGATCGGGATGAGCTTCGGCAATCTCCAGAAGATGGCGCTGCAGATGCAGCAGAACATGCAGCGCGTTGAGGAAGAGCTGGCGGCTGCCGTCCTCGAGGGGACGGCCGGCGGCGGCGTGGTGCGGGCCGCCGTGACCGGCAAGCAGCAGCTCCTGCGCGTCGAGATCGACCCGAGCGCGGTCGATCCTGCCGATGTCGAGATGCTGCAGGATCTCGTCGTCGCCGCGGTCAACGACGCCCTCCGCGCAGCGCGAGAGCTCAGCGAATCGAAGATGGCCGCCGTGACGGGCGGCCTCCGCCTGCCGGGAATGTAGGCGGTCGGGTCTCCATGCCGTCCGCGGTGATCGAGCCTGTCGCCCGCCTCATCGAGGCGTTCTCGCGCCTGCCCGGGATCGGACCGAAGACCGCCCAGCGCCTCACGTACCACCTCCTGCGGGCGCCGGACACCGAGGCCAGGACGCTCGCGGCCGCGCTCGTCGCGGTTCGCGACGAGGTCGTGTTCTGCACGATCTGCTTCAACATCAGCGACGCCCCGAACTGCCCGATCTGTCGCGACGGGTCCCGCGACGCACGTCGCCTGTGCGTGGTCGAGGAGCCGCTCGACGTCCTCGCGATCGAGCGCACCGGCGAGTGGCGTGGCCGCTACCACGTGCTCAACGGGGCGATCAGCCCCATGGACGGGATCGGTCCCGAGCGCCTCCGGATCGCCGAGCTCCTCGAGCGGGCGGTGACCGCCCAGGTCGACGGCGAGCCGCTCGAGGAGGTGATCCTGGCCACGAACCCGTCGCTCGAAGGCGACGTCACCGCGGCCTACATCACGGAGCGGCTCGAGGGACGGGTCGGGATCGTGACCCGCCTCGCCCGCGGCCTGCCGGTGGGAGGCGATCTCGAGTACGCGGACGAGATCACCCTGATCCGCGCGTTCCAGGGCCGCCGGGCGGTCTGACGCGTGAGCAACCTGGTCTTCGAGATCCTCCTTCGGCTTGCCAAGGCCGGGCTCGCGCTCGTGCTCGGGATCGTCGTCTACCTGGTCGCGACGGGCCCGCTCGGTGCCCCTGGGTCGCCCGAGCTGGCGCTGCTCGCCTGGCTCTCCGGCGCCGCCTTCGTCATCCTGGTCGAGACCAGCCCGATCTGACTCAGGACGCCTCGGGGCAGTCGCGGTCCGGCGTCGGCGACCCTCGCCTGTGGCCACCCGCGGTGCGTTTGACACTCGAGGTCCCGGCCACTACCATTCGTCGAGTTGCCCCGCCCCCGGGTGAGTCCCGAGCGATCGGAGACCCCGAGGCCGGCTGGGTTGCTTGACACCACGGACGCGTACCGCCACAATCGGTGGTCGCGCCTGCTCCTCGGGTGAGAACCCGGGCTGCATCGTGGGCGGCACCTTAACAACTGAAGAGTGGCAGGAAATCCGGAAAACGGATGTGCGAGCGGTCAAACCCTGCGATGTTAGTCACGGCGCAAGCCGTGCAAAACCTTCGGAGAGTTTGATCCTGGCTCAGGATTAACGCTGGCGGCGTGCATGAGACATGCAAGTCGAACGGACGAGTGGGCTTGCTCACTCGTTAGTGGCGGACGGCTGAGTAACGCGTAGGTGACCTGCCCCGAAGTGGGGAATAACTGCCCGAAAGGGTGGCTAATACCGCATGTGGTGCCACGTTCATTCGTGTCTCCAAAGCCGCAAGGCGCTTCGGGAGGGGCCTGCGTCCGATTAGCTCGTTGGTGGGGTAATGGCTCACCAAGGCGACGATCGGTAGGTGGTCTGAGAGGACGATCACCCAGACTGGGACTGAGACACGGCCCAGACTCCTACGGGAGGCAGCAGTCGGGA
>JADGQH010000330.1 GCA_017881985.1 Chloroflexota bacterium
CGTGGCGGTCGAGAAGGGCAAGGGCGAGTGCGTGGAGCCGCTGGGTCGCGGTCGACGCCGTCATCCCGCTCGTCGCCGCGCCGAGTCCCGCAACGGGCGAATGCGCGGCGACGGCGCCGCGCGGCCCCGCGGCGCCCATTGCCGATGTGCCCGGCCCGGCGGCGCGAATTGCCGCGGCGTCCGCCTCGACGAGCGACCAACGGCCCGCGGCCTCGGGCGGGCCGAGTGTCGCGAGCCGTCCCGGCCGCGGGCGCCGGTCCCTGCCCGGGCGCTTCCAGCGCAGCGCTCGCAGCGGCGCGAAGGTGTCGTTGGTCACCTCGCCGGCCCACACCAGGTCCCACAGCGCGTCGAGGACCTCGCGGTCGATGCCACCGCCGGCGGCGGCGAAGACCTCGCGATAGAACGAAGCGCCCCGGCGGACGAGCAGGTCGCGGATCGCGGCGTGGCGAGGCCCGTTGGCTTGATCGGGGACGCCGGGCCGCGACGCTGCCACGGCCGCTCGCAGGAGGTCCCCCCTGCCGGGCCGGAAGAGCGCCACGCGGCCGTCGTCGCGGCCGAGCGGCCCGCACCCGATCCAGGCGACCTCGCCGAGGGCGCCCAGCTCGTCGAGGAGGCGCGGCTGGTAGCCCGGGACCCGCGCCGGGAGCACGTCGCGCTCCAGGACGGAGGCGGGGATCGGGACGCCCGCCAGCTGATCGATGACCTCTGCGAGCCGCTCGAGGGCGGCCTGTCCGCGGATGGGAGCCGCGTGCTCGGCCCCGGCCGCCGGCACCGGGACGACGCCCTGCCAGGCGGGTAGGAACCGCGCGAACGCGGCCGCTTCGACCGGCTCCACTTCCCGCCGCAGCCGCGCGAGCGACCGGCGGCGGAGGACGCGGAGCACCTCCGGGTCGCACCATTCGCGCTCCGCTCCACCCGGCCGGAACTCGCCGAGGAGCACGGACCCGGCGTTCGCGAGGCGCTCGAGGGCCTCCGTGACGATGCCGGCGGGCAATCCCCAGCGATGCGCGGGCTCGACGGCGAGGAACGGGCCGTGGGTGCGGGCCCAGCGAGCCAGGAGGCCCCCGAGCGCATCCTGCGTCGGGCCGAGGAACGCGATCGGGGTGCCCTGCGGCGGCTGGGAGCCCGTCGCGTCCCGGTAGCGGCCGGCGTCCTCGACCGCGATCCAGCAGGACTCGCCGCCGATGCGCACGACGATGGCGCGGCGCGTCGCGCTGAGCGTCTCCAGCCACTCGCGCGCCGCCGGCGGCCCGCCCCGCGTCCGTGCCGCGATCTCGTCCCCGGACAGATCGCCCAGGCGGCGCAGGAGGTCCGCGACCTGGTCGACGGAGCCGGCCTTCCGCTCGTCATGGAGCGCCTGCAGGCCGAGCTCGGTCTCGTCGAGCGCTGCCGGATCCAGCAGCTCGCGCAGCTCCTCCTGCCCGAGCAGCTCGCGGAGCAGGTCGCGGTCCAGGGTGAGCGCCTGTGCGCGGCGCTCGGCGAGCGGCGCGTCGCCCTCGTACATGAAGGCGGCGACGTAGTCGAACAGGAGGGACGATGCCATCGGCGTCGCCGCCGGCGTCTCCACGCGGTGGACGCGGATCTCGCGCCGGGCGATGCCCCCAAGCACGTCGCGGAGCGCGGGCAGGTCGAAGACGTCCGCGAGACATTCCCGGTACGTCTCGACGAGGATCGGGAAGCTCCCGTAGCGGCTGGCCACGCTGAGCAGGTCCGCTGCCCGCTGGCGCTGCTGCCAGAGCGGCGTCCGCGAGCCCGGCCGGCGGCGCGGCAGGAGGAGGGCCCGGCCTGCGTTCTCGCGAAATCGGGCGGCGAAGAGCGCGGAGCTCCCGACGGCCGCGACCACCAGGTCCTCGATCACCTCGGGATCGGGGAAGAGCGCCTCCTCCACCCCATCGAGATCGCCTTCGGGCAGGCGGATCGCGATCCCGTCGTCCGACCAGATCGAGGCGACCTCCTGGCCCAGCCGCTCGCGGAGGCGCGCCTCGATCGCGAGCGACCACGGGGCGTGGACACGGCCCCCGAACGGCGTGAGCAGGACGAGCCGCCAGTCGCCGAGCTCGTCACGGAAGCGCTCGACCACGACCCGGCGGTCGGTCGGGAGGGCGCCCGCGGCCTCCTTCTCGTCCTCGAGGTATGCGACGAGGTTCTCCGCCGCCAGCGCGTCGAGATGATGCCGGTCGCGGAGTCGCGTGAGCACGGCGTCTCGTCCGGACGCGCCGCGGGCGAGGTCGCCCTCCACGTCCCGGACCAGCGCGCCAAGCGCGCGCCCCAGCTCGATCGGCCGCCCCATCGCGTCGCCCTTCCAGAACGGCAGCTTGCCCGGCTCGCCGGGTGCCGGCGCCACGATGACCCGCTCCTGCGTGATCTCCAGCACCCGCCAGCTGCTCGCCCCGAGGACGATCACGTCCCCGTGCATGCCGGCGCGCAGCTCGTAGACCATCTCCTCGTCGAGCTCGCCGACCCGCCGGCCGGGCGTGCCGGCCTCGCCCGCCACGAAGACGCCGAACAGTCCCCGGTCCGGGATCGTCCCGCCGGAGGTCACCGCGACCACTCGCGCGTCCCGCCGGCCCTCCACCGTGTCCGTCACGCGATCCCAGACGACGCGGGGCTTGAGCTCGGCGAACTCGTCCGAGGGATACGCCCCCGCCAGCATCGCGAGCACGCCCTCGAGGACCTCGCGGGTGAGCGTCTCGAACGGGGCAGCCCGTGTCACGGTGGCCAGGAGGTCGTCGACGGACCAGCGGTCCATCACCGTCATCGCGACGATCTGCTGGGCCAGCACGTCGAGCGGATTGCGCGGGATGGTGGTCGCCTCGATCAGGCCCTCGCGCATCCGCTCGGCGACGACCGCGCACTCCAGGAGGTCGCCGCGGTACTTCGGGAAGATCACGCCCTGGCTCACCTCGTCGACGCGGTGCCCGGCCCGGCCGACGCGCTGGAGCCCGCGGGCGACCGACGTCGGCGACTCGACCTGGATGACCAGGTCGATCGCGCCCATGTCGATCCCGAGCTCGAGTGACGACGTCGCGACGAGCGCCGGGAGCCGGCCGTCCTTCAGGGCCTCCTCGATCGCGACGCGCTGCTCGCGGGCGATCGAGCCGTGGTGGGCCCGCACGAG
>JADGQH010000103.1 GCA_017881985.1 Chloroflexota bacterium
GTCACCAGGCCGATCTTGGCGCACATGTACTGGACGGCCGTCTGCATCGGCAGCATCGCGAGGGTCGTCCAGAGCGTCGCGAAGCCGTACTGGGCGCCGGCCTGGGCGTACGTCCCGATGCCCGACGGATCATCGTCCGACGCGCCGGTGATAAGACCCGGACCAAAGGACTTGAGGAGGCGCTTCAGCGGGTTCTTCTCGGCCCGGAGCTCGGCCGCCTTCGGATCGACGGGTCGCCCGGGATCCACGCTCGGCCCGTCGAGGTCCGTCGGTGCGTTTGCCTCGGGCACGGCGCGATCTCCTTTGCTTCGGACCACAGCACTCACAGGAAGGCAGCGCTGCGTCACGATGATTCCGCGCCCGTAGCGGGAGCTGCGCCCGGTCCGAGCACGACGATGGCGAGGACGCGTGCCTATGTCAAGCGCGGATCGGGCAGAGCGGACGCCGGGACCGACCCGCGTCGATCCAGCGGCGCTCCCGGTCGTTGGGTCGCCGGGTCAGGTGCCGTGAGCACAAGCCAGTGCGGTATCTTGAACGTCGCCCATTCGCCTCCACCCCGCTGACGCTTCGACAGTGAGCGAGCAATGACGGCTCCCAGCCAGACGCCTTCGGAACGGGACACCCTGCGCGTCGCCTTCCTCGCGCTCGGCGCCGTCTTCTTCGGTATCGCGGTGCTGGATCGAGTCCTGGCGCTCCTCGGCGGCTTCAGCTCCCTCGTGTTGACGGTCTTCCTCACGTGGCTGCTGGTCTTCCTGATCGGCCCGCTGGTCGATGCCCTCGATCGTCGCCTGCCCCTCGGCCGAGGGCTGGCCGTTGCGGTCGCCTACGGAGCGGTCATCGGCAGCATCGCGCTGTTCGTGGCTGCGATCGCGCAGATCGGGGCGAGGGAGGCTTCCGACCTGGTCGGTCGGATCGACCAGATCACCGCCTCGATCGCGAACCTTGTCGGGGATATCCAGCGCGCGATCGGCCTGGACCGGTCGACCGTGGACCTGGCTGCGTTCGTGGAGGATCTCCAGCGTCGGACGCTGCCCGCGGTGATCCAGGGACTTGCCGATCAGACCCAGCTGATCGCCGGTGGCGTCCTGTCCGTCTTCGGGACGCTGTTCATCATCGTGATCCTGTCGCTCTACGCCGTGGCAGACCCCGACAGCATCACCGGCATGATCCGCCGGATCGTCCCGAACCGGCATGCGGACACCCTGCAGCTCGTGGAACGTTCGGTCGGTCGCGCATTCCGAGGCTTCCTCCGCACGCAGGTCGTGCTGGTCATGGTCCAGATCGGCATCACGCTCGTGCTCGGCCTGGCGTTCGGCCTGCCGTACCTGTTCCTCCTGACCGTCAGCACCGGCGTGCTCATGTTCATCCCGTTCTTCGGGCCTCCGCTCGCGCTCATTCCAGTCGTCTTCGTCGCGCTGGCGTTCCGAGCGGACGTGGCCCTCTTCGTCATCGTGATCCTCGTGGTGGGACAGACCATCCTGGTCAACGCAATCCAGCCGCGGCTGCTGCGGGACGGCGTCGGGCTCCACCCCATCCTCGTGATCGTTGCGCTGCTCGTCGGCTCGCAGGTCGCCGGCCTCTGGGGGGCGATCTTCGGCATCCCCTTCGTGGCCGTTGCGAACCTGCTCCTGCGCTACGCCATCGATGCACGGGCCGTGAACGAGGTCGATGGCATCGAGCTCGCGGAGGAGGTAGCCGCGATCCAGGCCGAGCACCCGGATGTCAAGGTCGAGGACGCCGTGGCGATGGCTGCCGATCATGCCGAGGCGATGGTCGATGCGGACGCGGCCGTCCAGGAGCCGGACCATGCGCAGCGGCCGTGACAATGGAGCCGTGCCCCGGGTCGCGGGCGATGACCCTCCATGTTCCCCTCGTCGGGACGCCCCGAGGTCAGCTCACGCGTTCGCCCTGTAGCTGCGCCTGCCACGCGGTCAGCTGGCGGTAGAGAGCCGGCGCGCCAACCGGGGGATCGTCGGCCAGCTCCAGCGATTTCGGACACAGGATGAACGGCTCGGTCTGCCGGCCGCCCAGCCCGCCGTGCGAGCCGATGAGCTCCTCGAACCCGGTGACCTCCGCGGTGACGCGGTCGACGGCCCCGAGCAGGATCAGGTCGCCGGCGGTCAGGAAGCGTGCGAGCCGCTGCATCGCCTCGGCCGCGCGGGGCCCGTAGTCGGCAATGCGGTCGATGCCGGCGGCCTCGGCTGCGGCGAGGTCGACGGGGCCGGTCGCGCTCATCAGCAACGCGCGACCATCGGGCGACCTGCCGATCACCGCTCCGATACCCGGGTGACGAGCGAGCGCCCCGATGAGGCCCGGGTGGCGCTCCTCGATGGCGTCGCTGGTCATCTGGCCCTGGTTGCCGGTGAAGTAGACGTGGGCGAGATTCCCGGACGAGGCCACGACGACATCTGGCGGCGCCGCAGCGGCGCCACGCGCGGCCCCGCCCCCGAGCCGTCGCAACCCGCTGGGAAGCCAGCGTGCCAGCAGCGATCCGAAGCCGGAGCCCCGGCCGAACTCGGCCGCAATGCGCCTGCCAAAGCCCGCCGACTCGACCGAGTCCGTCGTGCCGGCGACGGTCATGGTGCCGGGCAGCCGCTCCCCGATCACGGCCTCGAGCGTCTGGCCGTAGCGCTGCTTGAAGCTCGCGCCCAGGCACTGGCCGTGGTCCGATAGCACCACCATCCGGTAGGCACGGCCGGTGTACCGAGCCGCCTTCAGCAGCGACCCGATCGCCCGATCGATCCCTTCGAGCGCGTCGATCGCTTCGACGCGCTCGGGGCCGCAGTGGTGCGAAATGGCGTCGTAGCCCGTGTAGTCGACGTAGATGGTCGGCGCGCCGCCGTACATCTCCTCGATGACGAGGGCGGTGGAGACAGTGCGCAGGGCGATGTTGGTCGCGGCGCGTTCGATGGCGAACTGCAGGTCGCGGTGCATGCGCGGCTCGACCGACCATCCGCGCTGGCGCTCCGCCTGGTAGAGCTCCTTGGCGACCTCGCCGGCCATCAGGACCACCAGGCGGATGTAGTTGACGGTCGTGACGAAGAAGCCGCGCATCCGCCGTTCGTCGCCCTCCGACGCCCGCTCGTCGATGGTCGCCATCGTCAGGTAGCTGCGCGGGGCGTCGCCGGTCACCAGGTTGCCGATGCCCGCCCCGTCGTCGGCAAGCAGGCCCCTGCCGTCACTGATTCGCCGGACGATCTCGGCCGCGTCCTCGGGGTGGTTGGCCGTGAGCAGCCTGCCTCCCGCCTTCTCGTACCAGCGGAACCCGGCGATCCCTTCGTTGTTCCCGTGCAGGATCCCCCCCTGGCTGGCCGGCGTGGTCGGTGGGAGCATCGCGACCCACGGGTGGAGCGTAGCCTCGCCGCTGCGCACCAGCTGGCCCAGGACGGGCGCCCGTCCGGCCCGAATCGCCTCGCGGAGAACCGGAAGGCTGAGCCCATCGATCTGGACGACGAGCAGCCCAGGGATCGGCTCCTTCGGGTGGCGGAACTCGCGGGCCACGAGGCGGCGGACGAGCACGCTGTAGTAGGAGTCGTCGTCGCTGACGGCAACCAGCTCCGCGAACAGGCTGTTGAGCACGGTCAGGAAGATGGCTCCCCAGACGGCCGCCGCCGTGTCGCCGACGTGGATCCCGGGCAGCACGCGTCCGAGGGCGATGATTGCCGCGAACTGGGCGACCATGCCCAGGAGCTGGGCGATGAAGATCGGCCAGCCGACCAGCAACCCGTGCAGCACCACCGCGAGCGTGCTGTCGAAAGCCAGGAGGATCAGGCCCGCCAGCAGCAGCGCCGCAAGGCCGTCGACCTGCAGCCCGGGGACCACGCCCGCCGTGATCGCGAGGGCCAGGCACGCGCCCAGGAAGGACAGGACCGCGCGGCGCACGATCGCCAGGCGCGTCGGCCGCCATTCCCACATCAGGCGCGCCTGCAGCCGGTAGAAGGCGATCCAGCCGTGGGCGGTCGGCGCAGCGTCCCTGCCGAGCTCGGGTGTCACCGGCTGGCGCCTGCGTCGAGGGCCATCGACTCGCCCGGCTGCAGGACGCGAACCGCGACGCTGCCGCCGCGCGCCGCGACGGCCGCGCGGAACGCCTCACCCGGCCCCTCGAACCGGCGCCGCGCGAGGCGGCGGAGCCCGACGGGGAACAAGGCGCCCCAGTGGATCGGGATCGCGATCTCGGGCCCGATCCGTTCCGCCGCCTCGGCCGCGCGGCTCGGGTCCAGGTGGCCGCGCCCAACGGTCGGGCCCCAGCCGCCCACCGGCAGCAGCGCCACGTCCACGCGCCCGGCCAGCTCCCGCATCGCCGGGAAGAGATCCGTGTCGCCGGCGAAGTAGACCTTCGTCGAACCCGCGATGAGGATGCCGAGCGCACCTTCCGAGCTCGTGAAGGGCGAGCGCCGTCGCCCGTGCTCCGCATGCACCGCCTCGAGCGTGAGCGCGCCGACCTGGAGGCGATCACCGGCCCGCATCTCGTGGACGACCCCCCGGGCGACCCGCGCGACGACCCGCCCAAGGCCGGCCGGGACGATCACCATCGGCTCGCCCGTCAGCGCCCGCAGCGACGCGAGATCGAGGTGGTCCATGTGCCCGTGGCTGATGACGACCGCGGCGACCTGCCCGAGCGATCCCGGGTGCACGGCCGGCACGTGGCGCCGGATGACGCCCGCCGCCAGGTTCCCGAGCAATGGATCGGTCAGCACGCGCACTCCGTCGAGGTCGACAAGGACGGTCGAATGGCCGAGAAAGGTCAGCCGATTGTCCACCGCGCCTCCTCCGACGCCGCATCCTACTCCGCGGGGTGGGGACCTCTGCATGACGGTCCGTCATACCGAGCCGCACACCGAGCCGCGGTAGGATCCGGTACAGCGCCGGCCGACGCCGGCGACACGCCGGCCACCTGCGCGGCCGCAGAGGAGGTCAAGATCGCGCCGTGATCGCCTATCACCTGGTGCCCGCCCCCTCGTGGGACGCCGCGCCGATGGACCAGCCGTTCCGCCCGGCGTCGCTCGACACGGAAGGGTTCGTCCACCTGACGCATCGAATGGCTGATCTCCTGGACGTGGCCAACGCGCTGTACCGCGACGAGCCCGGCCCGCATCTCGTCCTCACCATCGCGCTCGACCGGCTGAGCACGCCGTGGCGCTACGACGGCGACGAGCGGTATCCACACGTGTACGGCCCGCTCGACCGAGCCGCGATCACGGCGGTCCGACCGATCCGGCGCGACCCGCGAGGCGCGTTCGTCCCCGTCGAGCGCACCGACGAGCGCAGCGTCCCGGACGTCTCGCACCCGGTCTAGCCCGCGACCACCCACGTCGCCTCGATCGCCGGCGGCGCGAGCAGGGTCTGGAGCACGACGCAGTAGCGCTCGGTCCGCTCCCGGAGCCGTTCGCGTCGATCGTCGGGGATCTCCCCGGTGAGGGCGAAGCTGACCCGGATTGCCTCGAACCCGACCGGGACGTCCGGGGTCCCCAGCGTGCCTCGAAGGTCAAGGTCGCCCTCGACCGTCACCGACACGCCGACGCCCTCGAGCCCCATGTTGGCCGCGACCATCTGGCAGGTGAGCTGGGCGCAGGCCGCGAGTGCGCCGAGGAGAAGGTCACCCGAGCACGCGGCCGACCCCGCACCGCCGACGCCCTGGTGTGCGCCGGCGGCGTAGATCGCTCGACCCAGGTCGACCGAGCAGGCCATCGCGCCATCGCCAGTCTGTCCCGTCGCACGCAGGGTGACCCTCGCTTGCTCCGGATCCTCCCGGTAGCGCTCTTTGATCGGTTGCTGGATCTCGCGAAGCGTCATCGGGCGATCTCCGAACGGTCGGGTGGGCCAACGCGACGTGGGGCGGTCCGGCGCAGTGTGCGCCCAGCTCAGCTTCGCGGCTCGTGGGCGCCGGCAGTGGTGCACGGCGCGACCCGGTCTACCATGCGCCGATGAGCTGCCGCTCCTGTGGCCGGACTCTCGAACCGGGGAGCCGGTTCTGCCCGGGATGCGGCACGCCCGTCGAGATGTCGTGTCGGAGCTGCGGGGCGAGCCTGGGCGCGGACGCACGGTTCTGCGCCGCCTGCGGCACGCCCGTCGCCGCCGGCCTCAACGTGACGCAGGAATCTCCCGAGATCGGTCGCGAGCGCAAGGTGGCCACGATGGTCTTCGCCGACCTCGTGGGCTTTACCAGCCTGAACGAGTCGAGCGACCCAGAGCTCGTACAGGCCCTGGTCACGCGCGCATTCGACCGGCTGAGCGCCGAGGTGGCGCGCTATGAGGGCACCGTCGAGAAGTTCGCCGGCGACGCCATGCTGGCGGTGTTCGGGGTCCCCACCGCCCACGAGGACGACGCCGAGCGGGCCGCCCGGGCCGCGCTCGAGATGCAGTCGGCGATGGGCGAGCTTGCCGCGGAGCTGCGCGGCGAGGGCCGCCAGGAGCTGGCGCTCCGGATCGGCATCGAGACGGGCGAGGTGCTCGTCGACCTCGGGCGCGCCACCGGGGAGCGCGACCGCATCGTCACCGGGGACGCCGTCAATACCGCCGCCCGCCTCCAGCAGGTCGCGCTGCCCGGCGCGATCGTCGTGGGGCCTTTCACGTACGCGGCCACCCGCGACGTGGTGGAGTACGAGGAGCTGCCGCCCACCGCGCTCAAGGGCAAGGCCCTGCCCGTCGCGGCGTGGCGCGCCGTGGCGGTCAAGGCCCGGCGGGGCGGCGTCCGGCCGTCCCTGGGGATCGAGGCCCCATTGATCGGGCGGGAGGAGGAGATCTCGCTGATCAAGGAGGCGGTCCGCCGGACGGTCTCGGATCGTCGACCGCACCTCGTGACGGTCATCGGCAGCGCGGGGGTCGGCAAGTCGCGTCTGACCTGGGAGCTGGAGAAGTACCTCGACGGTCTGCCCGATACGTTCTACTGGCGCAAGGGTCGCTGCCTCGCGTACGCGCAGGCGAGCTTCTCCGCCCTGGCGGACGCCGTCAAGGCCGATGCGCGAATCCTCGACGACGACGCGCCCGCGACGGCCGCGGCGAAGCTCGAGGCGCGTGTCGGCGAGCTCGGGAGCGCCGGCGATCCGACGCTGCTGCGTGCCGTGGAAGCGCTGCTTGCGCTCGGACCGGCGACCTCGCTGGGGCGCGACCAGCTCTTCGACGCCTGGCGCCGCTACCTGGAGCTGCTTGCCCGCGAGAACCCGCTGGTCCTTGTCCAGGAGGACATCCACTGGGCGGACGAGGGCCTCCTCGACTTCATCGAGTACATCGCACGCTGGGCGGAGGGGCCGATCGTCCTGCTCTGCCTCGCCCGCCACGAGCTCCTGGAGCTGCGCCCGACCTGGGGCGGCGGCATGCCCAATGCCACCTCGATCGTGCTCGAGCCGCTCGACGCGGCCGAGAGCGCCCAGCTCGTCGACGCCCTGCTCGCCGGCGGGCTGCCCGCCGAGCTCCGCGACCGGGTCGTGACCCTCGCCGACGGGAACCCGCTCTTCACCGAAGAGCTCGTGCGGATGTTCGTCGATCGCGGGGTGCTGCGATTCGGCGACGGACGCTGGCAGCTCGCACGGCCCGTGGAGGAGGTGGAGATCCCGGGTTCCATCCACGCAGTGCTGGCGGCCCGCCTCGACGGGCTGCCGCCGGCCGAGAAGCGGGCGGCTCAGAACGCCGCGGTCGTCGGGCGCATCTTCTGGGACGCCCTGATCTCCCATCTCTCGCGCCAGGGCACGTCGGCGACCGGCGAGGTGCTGCGCCGCCTGCGGGTCAAGGAGCTGGTCGTGCCGCGGCAGCCGTCGGCGCTGGCGGGGGCGGCCGAGTTCGGCTTCCGGCACGTGCTGATCCGCGACGTCGCCTACGACTCGCTGCCAAAGCGCGACCGCGCGGCGAAGCATCTCGACGTGGCCCGCTGGGCCGAGGAGACCCTGGCGGATCGCCAGGACGAGATGGTCGAGCTGCTCGCGGCCCACTACCTGGCGGCGCTGCGGTACGAGGAGGAGTTCGCCGCACCGGAGTCGGATCGGCTGCGCGACCTTCGGCACAAGACGTACACCTACGCACGGCGGGCCGGGGGCCGGGCGGATGCCCTCTCCAACAAGGAGCATGCCGCGCGCTGGTTCCGCGTCGCCGTCGAGGAGGCGCGAATCCTCGACCTGCCCGCCCGCGAGCGCGCGGCGGTGGCGGTCGAGTACGCCGAGGCCGCGAGCGGGCATGAGCCCCACGAGACGATCCGCGCCGCCCTGGAGGACGCGCTGGCGCTGATGACCGCCCTGCCCGAGCGGACTGCCGCCGACGAACAGCAGGCTGCCGAGATTCGCATCCACCTCGCGTTCTACGTCTACGTCGCCGACGAGGTGGAGGCATCGCGGGAGATCGTGCAGGCGGGCATCGACGCGCTGGAACCCGGGCCGCCGACGCCTGGTCGCGCCGGATTGCGCGCCCGGCTCGGCTGGACGTACTGGCGCGCCGGCCCCCTGGCAGCTGCCCCGCCGATCCTGCGCGAGGCCATCGAGGAGGCGCGAGCCTGCGGGGCGCAGGACGTCGAGCGCATGGCGCTGCACGACCTGGCTGTTGCGACGGGCATGCTCGGTGACGCGACGGAGTCGCTCGCACTCGTCGAGCTGAGCATGGAGCTCGCACGCGGGGCGAACGATCGCGCGCTCATGTCACGCTGCTACATCAACGTGCCGGCCATCCGATTCACCAATGGAGAGACGTCCGAGCAGATCATGCCCCTGTTCGTCGAGGGCCTGGACATCGCCCGACGGAGCATGGATCACGCGAAGATATCCTGGATCGGCCAGAACATTGCGGATCTCCTCTCCCTCGAGGGTCGCATCGAGGAGGCGCTTGCCTATGCCGAGGAGGCAATTGCCAACGCCGGGTCTGTGGGGGACCAGCAGCGCCTCGCGAACTGCCTGGCCCAGCGCGCCTTCGTGCGACTCGAGCGCGGCGACCGCACGGCGGCACGGTCCGATGTCGATGAGTCGCGGCGGATCTCGGGAGTCCCGGAGCCGCAGTCGGTGATCTACGAGGCGTTGTTCGACGCGCTCTTCCTGTGGCCGGACGACCCGTCCGTCGCCTGCACGACGATCACGGACGCGCTCCGATCGACGGGTGCGGCACCGGCCTCGCTCGTCGATTCGGCACCGACCGCGGCGCGAATGGCCCTGCGGCTCGGGGACGGGCCGCGCCTCGCGGCCTCGGTTGCGGCCTTCGTGGCGGTCGCGGAGCGCTGCAGCGGCCCGGTGCGGGCGCTCCAGCGCCGCTGGCTCGACGCGCTGCGGGTCGCTGGTGACCCGTCGGCCGTGGCTGCGCTTCGCGCGGTCGCCGGCGAGTTCGAGGCGATCGGGTACCGCTTGCCGGCGGCCGACTGCCACGCGGACGCCGCGCTGTCCGCGATGCGGGCGGGCCTCGACCCGACGGACGACGAGGAGGACGCACGCCGCCTGTACGCCGCGTGCGGCGCCGTCCCGCTCCTCGGCGACCTGCCGGAGCGGCGCTGGATCGCCACCGCGGAGACGAGCCGGGCCATCGCCAACGGATGACCCCCGGCCCATGGTCGGCGCTGACGTCAGTCCCCGGACTCGCCAGTGATAGGGGTGCGTGCACGCACCTTCCCGGTACTTTCGGGGGCCCCTTCTCCCCGGGCGGGGGTACTATCTTCGGCACTGGCGGGCGCTGACCTCCGCTCGCCCAGGGAGGCCTGAGCGCGACCCACCCGGAGTCGCGACACGGGCCCAAGGGGAGGTGCAGGTCGTGTCGCTGCTCCAACGAGTCGAGCGTGCGCAACAGGGTGCCGACAACCCGAATGCCGGCGCCCCGGTCGCTGTCGCGCCTCCCGTGCCTCCCGCGCCCCCGACGCCGGCCCAGGGTCCGGCCCGGGAGGCGTACATGCGCGACGTCCGGATTCGCCTCCAGGCCGAGGTCATCCGTGCATTCGACGCGCTGCGCGACGTGGCCGGTGCGGCCGACGCCCGCAGCAAGATCCAGGCGATCGTCGACCGCGTGATCGACGCGAACGGGTTCGTCGTCTCGCGGGACGAGCGCCTGCACCTGATCGAGGAAGTTGCCGACAACCTCACGGGC
>JADGQH010000331.1 GCA_017881985.1 Chloroflexota bacterium
ATCGCCACCGAGACCGAGCTCGAAGCCATCACCGCCGACAAGATCGTCGACGCCCGCGGCGCCGCCTGTCCGGGCCCGCTCCTCGAGGCCAAGAAGGGCATCGGCACGGTGCCCGTCGGCGCCGTCATCGAGATCTGGTCCAGCGACCCGGTCACCAAGAGCGACATCGGGGCGTGGTCCGGGAAGGTCGGCCACGCCTTCCTCGGCGTTCTCATCGCCGACGGGTACGAGCGCGTCTTCGTGCGTCGCCAGAAGTAGCCAACGAAGGACGGCCCGGCGGGCGCAAGCGCATCCGCCGGGCTGATCGGAGCCAGGAGCGACCGTCCCAATGACCGCGTCCGCTGCCGGAGGAGCCCTGCTGGAGGCGCCGGCCTTTGTTCCCCGGATCCTCGTCTTCTCGACGAACAACATCTCGGACCCGGGCATCGATCTGGCCGGCAGCTCGCACATGCACTACACGCCGGGCGTGCGGGTCATGCCGATGCCCTGCACCAGCGGCATCAAGCCCGCCTGGATCGCCCATGCGATCGCGACGGGCTTCGACGGTGTCTTCGTCGCGTCGGACGGCGACGAATGCGCCTACCTGCCGGACTGCGCGGAGCGCGCCTCGCGGATCATGTCGGAAGCGCAGGTGCTCCTCAAGCAGGCCGGCCAGTCGCCGCAGCGGCTGAAGATGGCGGCCATCTGCTCGGTCTGCGCCGAGCCGTTCACCCGGCAGGTGACGCAGTTCGCCCAGGCGCTCGCCGCCCTCGGGCCCTCGGGGGAGCGCTGAGCCATGGACTATGACGTGCTCGTCGTCGGCAGCGGCATCGGGGGGATGGAATCCGCCCTGAAGCTCGGCGACATGGGGTTCAAGGTCCTCGTCGTCGAGAGGGAAGCCAGCGTGGGCGGGAAGATGATCCTGCTCAGCAAGGTCTTCCCCACGCTCGACTGCGCCAGCTGCATCTCGACGCCGAAGATGGCGGCCACGATCCACCACCCGAACATCACGACGTACACGTACAGCGAGATCGACGGGATCGAGCCCCACGGCGACGGTCGCTTCCGGGCCCGCATCACGCGCAAGGCGCGCTTCGTGGACGAGGCGGCCTGCACCGGCTGCCAGAAGTGCGAGATGGCCTGCACGGTCGCCGTGCCGGACCAGTTCAACGCCGACCTGGTGGCCCGCCGCGCCGCCTATATCGCGTTCCCGCAGGCCGTCCCGAAGAAGGCCGTCATCGACCGCGCCGGCAGCTCGCCGTGCTCGTATGCGTGCCCCGCCGGGATCCAGGCACACGGCTACGTCTCCCTCGTCCGCAGCGGGGAGTACGAGAAGGCGTACCGGCTGGTGCTCGAGGCGACCCCGCTCGTCGGGACCCTCGGTCGCGCCTGCTATGCGCCGTGCGAGACCGAGTGCACCCGCGGCTCCCTCGAGGGGACGCTCCCGATCCGACTCCTGAAGCGGTTCGCCTCCGACCGCCACGACGAGACGGCGGACGGCCCCGGCATCGAGGTCGCCGAACCGAACGGCCGGAAGGTCGCGATCGTGGGCTCCGGCCCCGCGGGCCTCACCGCGGCCTGGCAGCTTGCTCGCCGCGGGTACGCCGTGAAGATCTTCGAGGCTGCCCCGGAGCCGGGCGGGTTCCTGCGCCTCGCGATCCCGTCCTACCGCCTCCCGATCGAGGTGGTCGAGCGCGACATCGACAACGTCCGGGCCATCGGCGTCGAGATCGCCACGAACAGCCCGGTCCGAGACGTGGCCGCCCTCAAGGTTGCCGGCTTCGACGCCGTCCTCCTAGCGACGGGCACCCCGCGCTCGACCGGCATCGGTGTCCCCGGCGAGGATCGCCTCGGCGTCTTCGGCGGCACCGACTTCCTGCGCAAGGTGAAGCTCGGCCAGGCACTGGACCTGTCCGGCAAGCGCGTCGTCGTGATCGGCGGCGGCAACGTCGCGATGGACACCGCCCGGACGGCTCGCCGCCTCGGTGCCGCGTCCGTGACGGTGGCGTACCGGCGCGGCCGCGCGGAGATGCCGGCGCACCACGTGGAAGCCGACGACGCCGAGCGCGAGGGCGTGGCCTTCAGCTTCCAGGTCGCGCCCGCCGAGGTCCTCGGCGACGAGCACGGCGCGGTGAGCGGCCTGCGCTGCACCCGCATGACGCTCGGCGCGCCTGACGCGTCCGGCCGGCGCCGCCCCGAGCCAGTCCCGGGCAGCGAGTTCGTGCTCCCCTGCGAGATCGTCATCGGCGCGATCGGCATGACCGCGGACACCGGCGCGTTCGCCAGCCACGTCCCGACAAACGCGAACGGCACGCTCCAGGCCGACGCGACGTCCCGCCAGACCGGCCTTCCGTATGTCTTCGCGGCCGGCGACGTGGTCAACGGGGCGACCGACATCACGCGCGCGGTCGGTGAAGGCCGCCGGGCCGCCCACATGATCGATCGCTGGCTGACCGGCGGAACCCTCGACGGGTTCGACGACCGGCTCCCCGTGGTCGACAAGGCACAGGTCATCGCGCGCCAAAAGGCGTACGCGGTCCGCGCGTCCCTGCCGAACGGGACGACCCTCGTTTCGAACCCGACTGACTTCTCCGAGGTGGAGGCCCCGCTGACCGAGGCAGAGGCGCGCGGGGCGGCGGGCCGCTGTCTCGACTGCGCCGTATGCAGCGAGTGCGGGGAGTGTGTCGACGCGTGCCCGGTCGACGGGTGCATCGATCTCCATGCGCGCGACGAGAAGCTCGAGGTCGAGGTGGGTGCCGTGGTCGTCGCGACGGGGTTCAAGCTCTTCGCGGCCGACCTGAAGCCCCAGTACGGCTTCGGGACCTACAAGAACGTCATCACGGGCATGCAGATGGACCGCCTGCTGGCGCCGACGCGGCCGTTCAACACGATCCTGCGGCCCGGCGACGGCAAGGTGCCCGAGCGCATCGCCTACATCCTGTGCACGGGCTCGCGCGACGAGACGGTGAACAACCCGCTCTGCTCGAAGTTCTGCTGCATGTACTCGATCAAGCAGAACCAGCTGCTGATGGGTGCCCTCCCGCTTGCCGACGTGACGGTCCACTACATGGACATCCGGGCCGCCGGCAAGCGCTACAACGAGTTCTACGAGCAGGCGAAGTCCATGGGCGCG
>JADGQH010000104.1 GCA_017881985.1 Chloroflexota bacterium
CGCATTGCGCAGGTCGTCGAGGATCCCCGGCAGGTTCGCCTGGATGCTGGCGACTCCGTCCGGGACGCACCTCGCCTCGTTGCAGGGGAAGTCGTTGGCGCCGATGTCGATGGTGACGAACGCAACGTGGTTCCGGTGGGCATGCAGGAACGAGACCGCCTCGTCCAGCTGCGAGCCATGGGGATACGAGCAGATCCCCCCATCGATCATGCTGGCCGTGGTCTCGCCGGGGCACCCGAGCTTGACGAGCGAGAGCTTCGCCAACCGCGCGCGGCCGATCGCGAGGAGCTGCTCGGCATAGCCGTCCGCGGTCCGGTAGAGGTTGTCGGGATTCCCGATGGGCTGCACGCCGGCGGCCAGGGAGTCGCCGACCGAGACGTAGTAGAGCTTCGCGTGATCGGCGCTCGCATCCGACGACGCGGCCGCGTTCCCGACCGTGCCGAGGACCAGCACGAGGGCGGCGATTGGTGCAAGGGCACGTCGCATGGCTGTTCTCCCGCTTGCCCGGCCGGCGCTCCTCGATGGGGCGTCGCATCCGGATTGCTGGCCCGTGTGACGCCCGGACCGCGGGAATGTTGCTGTGGCGTGGCGGGGTCCCCGTGAACGGCCGGACGAGCGCAACGAACCGCGTGCCCGCGCGTCTCACCAGCAACCCGCGAACGCGAGCGGTGACCTGACCCCGGGGGCTGGGAGGGCGAACATGGACGAGACGGCGACGATCGCGACGGGCGCCGCGCCCGACGGCGAGGATGGCTCGAGGCCAACGACCCTGCTGCCCGCCTCGCACCTGCTGCGGATCTCGGCCTACTGGCTCGGCCTGACAGCGATCGACTCGGCGGTCAACATCGTGGTCCAGAACCGGATCAACTTCGACCGAACGCTGATGCGGGACGAGCTGATGATCGGCACGACGACCGCCCTGGTGGGGCTGGCCGGCGCCATCCTCTCGATCCTCATCCAGCCGACCGTCGGCTACATCAGCGACTTCGCGGTCACGCGCTGGGGGCGGCGCAAGCCGTTCATCGTCGTCGGGTCCCTGCTGGACGTCCTGTTCCTGCTGGGGATCGCGTACTCAAACACGCTGCTTGCGCTCGCGGCGTTCGTGGCGCTGCTCTCGGTGAGCACGAACATCGCGCGAGGCCCCTTCCAGGGCTACGTGCCGGATCTCGTCGCGGAGAAGCAGGTCGGCCTGGCCAGCGCACTCGTCGGGATGATGCAGATCGTCGGCAATGTCACCGGCGTCCTGCTGGCGACGTTCGCCGTCCAGGCGGGCAACCTGCCGATCGCGCTGATCGCCGTCGCAGTGGTGGAGCTGGTGACGATGGCGAGCGTCGTCCTGCGGGTGGGCAACGGCCTCCCTCCACGGCCGCGCGAGGGCAGGTCGTGGGCCCGGATCGCCCGCGAGACGTGGGCGACCGACATCCTCCAGGAGCATTCCTACCTGTGGCTGCTCGCCTCGCGGTTCCTGTTCCTGACTGCCGGCGGGATCCTGTTCAACCTCGCGGTGCAGTACCTCTCGCAGGTGCACGGCCTGCCGCAGGACGAGGCGGCCGGCGCCCAGCGGACGATGTCGATCCTGATCGTCATCGCGATCGTCATCGTGAGCGTTCCCGCCGGGCGGCTTTCCGACCGATTCGGCCGGAAGCCCGTGATCTACGTCAGCTGCGCGATCGGGGCCGTGGCGATGCTGCTCGGGGCGCTCGCGCCCAACCTCGCCGTCGCCTACCTCGCGGCACTCCTGTACGGGATCGGCGGCGGGGTCTTCATCGCCGTCGACTGGGCGCTGATGACCGACATCATCCCGCGGGCCTCGTCGGGCCGGTACATGGGCCTCTCCAACGTGGCAACCGGCGCATCGTCACCGGTCTCCGTGGCGGTCGGCGGCATCATCGCCGACATCGTCAACCGGGCAGCCGGCATGGGAGTCGGGATGCGCGTCTCGCTCCTGGTGGCCCTCGGACTCTACGTCCTGGCCGCCGTCGCGCTGCGACCGGTGGTCGAGCCGCGCCGCGGCCGGGCCGCACGCCGGGACGCCGCGGTCGTCGGGTAACCCTGGTCGTCGGAGGTGCAGAGATGGACCTGATCCTGCTGGTCGTCATCCTCGCCGTCGTCTTCGTCCTCGTGCTCCTGTGGGCGAAGACGGACGAGGTGGCCCGGCGCCAGGAGCGCGCCGACAAGGACGCCGTCGCCCTGGAGGCCCGCCTCGAGAAGCTCCAGTGGAAGGTCGCGAAGCTGGCCGCCGCGCCGACGACGACGGACGTCCAGGCACGGGAAGTCGCCACGCCCGTGGTTGCCCCGGCCGCTGCGCCACTCATGCCGGCCGCAGCCCCTCCGCGTGCCGCTGCGGAAGCGTCCGGTCCGGCGATCCCTTCGCAGCGGTTCGCCCCCCCGCCACCAGCTCGCCGCGAGTGGGGCGCGCGCGAGGAGATCCCCGACCCGTCAGCGTACGGGCCTGCCACGTGGGTCGAGCCGTCTCCCGGTCCGCGAGGCCCGGGCCTCGTCGAACGCGTCCTTCGCCAGCTCGACCTGGCGCCATCGACGCCGGATGGCGGCTGGTCCCGGGGGACCCTGGAAGCGTGGCTGGAGGGACGGATGCTGGCCGTCGTCGGCGGCATCGCGCTCCTCCTGGGTGCGATCTTCTTCCTGAGCCTCGCGTTCAGCCGCGGCTGGATCACGGAGCCGCTGCGCGTTCTCATCGGGCTCGTCGTGGGCGCCGTCCTCCTCGTCCTGGGCGAGCTCTCCTTCACGCGACTGCGCGGCGCTCTTGGGCATGTCCTCGTGGCGGTCGGCCTGGCGATCATCTCCCTTGCGCTGCTCGCCGCGACCCGCCTCTACCACGTGGTCCCGGTCGAGTGGGGGCTCCTCGGGGCGTTCGTCGCGGCGGTCGCCGCAGCCGCGATCGCGGTGCGCCACGACTCACAGGTCGTCGCCGCCTTCGGGCTCACGGCGGTCCTCGCTTCGCCGCCGATCCTGGGTGCGAGCCCGACCCTCGTGACGCTCCTGTTCGTCGCCGCGGCGCTCGTCGGCACGACTGGGGTGGCGCTCTTCCGGACGTGGGTCTGGCTGCCACCGCTCGCGTTCGTCCTGGCCGGACCCCAGCTGGCCTCCTACGTCACGGGCGGGCCGCCGGTCGCCGAGGGGCTCATCGCCATCGCCGGCTTCTGGCTCGTCAACGTCGTGGCTGCGGGTGGCGAGGAGGTTCGCCACTCCACCGATCGCCTGCGCACGACCACCGTCACGCTCCTCCTCGCGGATGCCGCCTTCACGTTGTGGGCCGGCTTCGCGATCCTGAGCGGCCCGCTGGAGACATGGCGCGGGACGTTCCTCGCGGTCATGGCCGTTGCGCACCTCGCGCTTGCGCTCGCGTTCCTCCTGCGCAACGGCGACCGGCACGCCTTCGGGCTGGTCGTCGCCGCGACCGGCGTCGCAGCCCTGACCATGGCGTTCCCCATCCAGTTCGGCGGGCCCCCGGTGCCGATCGCCTGGACCGCCGAGGCGGTGGCGCTCGCGTGGGTCGCGGTGATCCGCCGCCATCCGTACAGCGCCGCGGTCTCGGTGCTCCTCGCCGTCCTGGCCGTCGGGCACCTCGTCTCGATCGAGTACGGTCCGGCCGGCCTCGTCGCGGGCTTCTCCCGGTCGATCCCGTTCGTCGGGCCCGAGGGGATGACGTTCGGGTACATGCTCGCGGCCCTCGCCGTGACGGGCCTGATCGTCCGGATCGCCTGGGTGCGCGTCGGACTCGCGGTGGTCGGTGGGCTGGTCGCCATCTACGTCTTCCCGTTCGAGCTGTCCGGGCCGGCGCTGGTCGCGGGCTGGGCTGCCCTCGCGGCCGCCGGGTTCATCGCCCATGCCCGCATCGTCGCGCCGCGGATCAGCGACGACTTCCGCGAAGATCGCGTTGTTGCCCTCGGCCTGCCGGAGCCGCTGGTGGCGCCCATCGCCGGGGCCGCCTCGGCACTGAGCCGGGTCGTTCGGCCGTCCTTCTTCACGACTGCGGTCATCGCCGGGGTCGGCGCCATCGCCCACCTCGTCGTCTTCGAGTATCCGGCGCTTTCCATCTACGCCGGGACGCCGGGAGACATCCCGTTCGTCGGGCTGCCCGGGCTCGCGTTCGGGATCGTCCTCGGGGCGATCGCCGTCACGGGGCTCCTCGTCCCGATCGCCTGGGTGCGCATCGGCCTGGCGGCCCTCGGCGGGCTCGTCGCCCTGTACGTCTTCCCGTTCGAGCTGTCCGGTCCTGCGCTTATGGCGGGTTGGGCCGTGCTGGCGACTGTCGCCTTCACCGTCGAGGCGCTCGTCATCGAGCGGCGCGTCATCGAGCGGCGCGTCATCGAGCGGCGCGTCGGTTCCGCGCTCACTGGAGGGACCCTCGCTCGGGGCATGCGCCCGGCCGTTCGAGCTGTCGGCGCGCTCGCCGGGACCGCCGTGCTGGCCCACCTCGTCGCTCTTGACTTCCCGATCTACCAGCTTGGCCGGCGGATCCTCTCCAGCTCACCGTACGTCGGGCCGGAGGGCCTCTCCCTGGCGGTCGCCCTCGCGGCGCTCGCCGCCGTTGGCTGGGTGATGGGCGCACGCTGGGTCCGGCATGGCGTGGCTGGCATCGGTCTCGCGCTCCTCGTGTTCACGGTGACGTACGAGGTCGGCCTGCCAGAGGTGACGATCGCGTGGAGCCTGCTCGCACTCGCGTCCGTGGCCGTGGTTCGACGCGTTGCGCCCGTTCGACCCCTCCCGGGGCTGCAGGACCCGCTGGTCGAGGCGACAGCCGAGCGGGTTCCGTTCGCGGCGGCGGGCCTCGCGCTGCTGTTCCTCGGGGTCCAGTCGCTCTGGCTCGCCGACCCCCTGTCCTTCGGCAGGTTCGTGACCAGCGCCCTGCAGCCTGGCGGGATTGCCTTCGTTGACCAGCGCACGTCCGTCCTCGCGATCCTCGCGCTGACGATCCTCGTCTCCGGCTGGGCCTGGCGCGGGATCATGCCGGGCCTCCGGGGTGGGGTCGCAGCCGTCCTGGTCGTGGCGTGGCTGCTCCCGTTCGAGATCCGTCCGGGGTATGCGGTCGCCGGCTGGTCCGCGCTCGCGCTCGCCGGGCTCTGGGCGCTCCGGATCTTCCCGGGGGAGCGCCTCCTGCTCGGCGCGACATCCTGTGCCCTCGCGGGCTTCGGTGCCGTCGTGGCGCTCGCGGTCGTCGCTCCTCCCGACCGTCTCGTCGTCGACGGCGCGACGACGGTGCTCGGCTGGCCGCTCCTCACCGATGCAACGGTCGCGCTCGCGGCCCTCGCCGTCGCGGCTGGAGCCGGCGCACTCCTGCATCGGGGCGAACGGCAGAGCCTTCCGGCGCTCGCCGGGGCGGGCGTGGCCGTCGTCTACCTGCTCTCGGTCGCCGTCGTCGACCAATTCCAGCTGCAGGTGGCGTCTCGCCCCCTCGAGGAGCTCCAGAAGGAGGCCCAGGTCGGGCTCAGCGCACTCTGGTCGATCGTCGGGGCTGCTGCGTTTGCGACGGGCCTGGTCGCGCGCCGGCCGCCGATCCGCCTCTTCGGCCTCGGGCTCCTCGGGCTCGCAACAGCAAAGGTCTTCCTCGTCGACCTCGCCGCGCTCGACGTCGCGTACCGGGTCCTCTCGCTCGTGGCGCTCGGCGTCCTGCTCCTCGTCAGCGCCGCGGTCTATGCCCGGATGCAGCGTCCTCGCGGCCCGGTCGTGCCAAGGCACATCTGATCGCCGCTGGCGTGACACTCCCCGGCGTCGCCCTACTTCGTGACCGCCTCCCCGAACCACGTGGTCGTGCCATCGGAGAGCAGCACGCCACCCGGCAGCAAGACGGCCTCATACACCTGATCGCTCGGGATGTCGCCCGTAGCGGGGAGCCGCCGCCACGCGAGCCCGTCGGACGAGGTCCAGACTCCGCCGTCGGCGCCACCCCGTGCCGCCACGATGCGATGGCCGTCGCCGACGAGCGTGCCGTTGGGCCCAACGCTGCAGCCGTCGCTGGGGCACGTCGTCGGCCCGAGCGGAGCGAAGGTTCGCAGCGGCTGCCAGCGGCGGCCGTCGGGCGACTGCCACCAGAGATCGGCGCGGAGGCCCGCCCCTTCGCGCCCGACCGCGATCATGCCGTTAGGCCCGACGACGAGCGCGTCGACCGTAGACTCGACATCCGGCCTGTTCGTGGATGAGGTCGGCAGGAGCGTCGGCGTAGCGGACCAGTGCCGCCCATCGGGGGACCAGAGCGCGGCCGCGTGCCCGACGCCATCGCTTGTCGTCAGCCAGTTGCCCACCGCGACGTACCCGGTCGCCGTGCCGTGAAGATCGTTGAGGGCGAACCGCGCCGGGAACCCATCGGCGGGCAGCAGGTGCCAGTGCGATCCGTCGGTCGAGGTCGCGAGGCGGGCCGCTGGTCCATTTGATGCCACGACCAGCCCAGCCGGTCCGACCGCGAACAGCGGTGGCTGGCCCGGCGGGCTGGACTGCCACTCCGGTGGGAGCAGCAGGTTCGGGGTCCACCGTCGTCCGTCAGCCGACGTCCACGAGACGACGGGCACGACGTATGTCAACGGACAGGGCTGGTCGCAGTACGGGACCGACTCCGTGACGGCGACGAGGCCCGTCGGCAGTTCGGCAACTCCGAGGACGGCGAGGCCCGGCCAGAACGTCGTCGACGTGCCGAAGATGAGTGGGTCCCAGTGGGCTCCGTCAACCGACGTCCAGACCGGCGTCGAGGTGGGGGACCCGGCGACCCACCCCGTGGCGAAGAACCCTCGGCTCCAGCGCAATACCGACGTGACAAGGCTGAGCGGGTCGTCGGGCGCGAGGCGCCGCCAGCGCAGTCCGGTCCATGTCGGCGACGCGGGCGGCATGGGCGTCGTGAAAGCGACGGGGAGCGGGACGACCTTGGCTGACGGCCCCGCACTCGGCACCTCTGGGGCCGTGGTCGGGAGCGAGGCCGCGGGAGGCGTGACGTCGGCCCGTGAAGGCGTGACGGAAGGCGCTGGCTCGACAGGGCTGCCCCACGGCTTGGCGATGGCGACCCCGATGAACGCGACGATCAGCACGAGGACGAGTCCCGCCGTTCTGCCGCCTCGCCCGTCGTCGGTGACCCGTTCGCTTCCGGGGGTCGTTGGGTTGTGCATCGTCGCTCAGACTTCCATGGCCGATGGTTCTCTTGGCTGCGCAATCACAGGCTAGGCCATGGTCGCGGGGTGGGCGAGACCGCGATCGGGGACGGCATGAGTCTCCCGTGGAACGCGCACAGGACGACCGGGGGCCGTTGCGCCTGCCAAGTTGCTGTACCCATCTTGCTGGCGGCCGCGCACACTCGGCCGGCACAGTGGGGGCAGCGGGGCTCGACCGGCGCGTCGATCGTCGCGCTGAGGCCAACGGCGAGACCGACCTTCCGGTCATGGTGTCGACACGCCCACAGAGGAGGATGTTCAGATGGCAAGGTACCTCTACAGCCTGCAGTACACGAAGGCGGGCCTCGAAGGCACCGTCAAAGAGGGGTTCCGCAAGCGCGAGGACTTCTTCCGCAAGACGGTCAAGGGGCTCGGCGGCTCGACCGAGTCGGCCAACTGGGCCTACGGCGATACGGACATCTTCATCATCACCGACTTCCCGGAGGCGGAGGCCGCCACGAGCCTCGCGCTCGCGCTCGCGCTGACGGGCTCATTCCGGGTGACGACGACGCCGCTCCTGACCGCCAAGGACATGGACGCTGGCGCGAAGCGGATGCCCTCCTACCGAGCGCCGGGTACCTGAACCTGGCGGGCCCCATTCTCGCCGCCCGGGCCGCAGTGCGACCGGACCGTCCGGTCGGGTCAGGGCGGTGCCCGTCGACCCGAGGTCAGCGCACGCCGTCGACGCTCAGCACGCCACCCCTGTCGGCGGCCCCCACGCCATTGCCCACGACGGCGGGGTTCAAGGAGTAGCTCTCGCGTCCCGAGGCGGCTGCTCAGCGAGCAGGTCCGCTCGATGCCAGGGCCGCGACGGCCGCGTTGATCGCAGCCACGGTTTCGTCGGGGTTCTCGACCTCCACGATGAGTGCGGCGTAGTGCTCGTGGTCGAGTTCGATCTTCACCGCACGCTCGGGGTGGTGGACGTCCAGGAACCACCACCGCCCGTCGAAGAACGTGCCCGCTGCGACGACGCCCGGGAGTGAGGTGCCCCCAAGGCGTAGCCCATGCCGCTCGCGGAGGGCGTCCGGATCTTGCGAGGCGCCCCGGACATGGGTGAGGGGCACATCCACGCTGCTCCTGAGGGCGAGCACCTTGTCGAACCCCTCGACCACCACACGCAGGTGACCGTTCGTGATCTCGATCTCGGTCATGGTGCTCCTCGTCCCTCGCGGTGGTTTGGCGGCGATGTCTCGTCGACTCTAGCGCCGAGGGTTGCGGATCATGCGGGTCGGGCACGAGGAGCGATGAGGTGGCGGGCGAACACATGCCATGCGCGCCGGTGGCAGGCATCTCGAGGCGCTGCTGGTGCCGACGCATGGCAGCCGCGCAGACCGGGAGCATCGCGTCGACGGTCGGGTCCAGCACTTAGTCAAGGCTCTTGACAATGATGCTAGGCTCCCTTTGTCCAATGCATGGACAATGTCTCCTACGGAGAGCGCCGCCGTGGAACGTCCGGCCAGGGCGACCAACCGCGAGACCCGCGAGCACAACGAGCGCCTGGTGCTCGCGACGATCTATGACCGCAGCCCGATCAGCCGAGCCGGCGTCGCCCGGCTCACGGGGCTGACGCGCACCTCGGTCTCCGATGTCGTCGAGGGGCTGCTCGCGTCGGGTATGTGCCGGGAGATCGGCCACGGACCGTCGACCGGGGGCAAGGCGCCCATCCTGATCGAGGTCCCCGGTGACGCTCGGCTGCTCGTAGGCGTGGACCTCGGCGACCAGGCCTTCACCGCTGCGATCGTCAACCTGCGCGGCTCGATCTTGCAGCGCGTGGACGTCCCGTCGGAGAACGCAGATGGCGACGAGGCCCTGCGCCTCGCAGTAGACGTCATCGAGCGGGTGATGGGCCTGGCGGGAGGGCCTGCCCTTGGGGTCGGGATCGGCGTGCCCGGCCTCATCGACGCCCGGGCCGGCATGATCATCCAGTCCGTGGCCCGCGACTGGCGGATGCTGGCGTTGGGACGGATCCTCGAGGACCATCTCGGTCTGCCGGTCTACCTGGCAAACGATTGCCAGGCAGCCGTCCTGGCCGAGCATGTCTTCGGCGCGACCCGCGGTCCCAACCTGATCATGGTCAAGGCCGGACGAGGGATCGGGGCGGGCTTCGTGATCAATGGGGAGCCCTTCCTCGGTGACGGTTACGGGGCCGGCGAGATCGGCCACACGGTCGTGGACCCGTGTGGGCGCACGTGCCGCTGCGGCCGACGCGGCTGTCTCGAGACCGTTGCGAGCGTGCCTGCGGTCCTCGGCGACCTATCTGACCGGATCGGTCGTCCGGTCTCGCTCGGGGAGGCGCTGGATCGACACCAGCGTCGCGAGCCGCTCGCCCTCGAGGTCGTTCGACGGGCAGGGGAGCAGCTCGGCTCGGCGCTGGGCGGTCTGGTCGACGCGCTGCACGTGCGCCGATTCGTGCTCGCCGGGGCCATGGCGGCGTTCGGCGAACCCTGGATGGAGGCCGTGGCCTCGGCGGCCTCCGACCGGGCCCTCAGTGCGCTCGCCGCCGATACGACGTTCGAGCTGGGCGGAGTCGAGGACGTGGTGGTCCTCGGCGCCTCGGCCCTCTTGATGACCCGCGAGCTGGGGCTCACACTCCATCCGCACGGCTTGCCTGAGCGAGAGGGGGTGGGCGAGCGATAACTCACACGGCTTGATGGGGGTCGGATAATCACGGCCGGACCCAGCGGAGCCGCTCGTCACCCAACTTTCGTGGCAGTTCACAGGAGGAGGAACTCGTGGCAAGGAGTCTACGGACAACGTCCGCTCTGGCAGTCGTCGTGGCGATGCTGGTCGGCGCATGCGGAAGCAGCGCGTCGCCGGCACCGGCCGCGTCCGCCGCGGCGAGCGCAGCGGCTTCGGCCGCGGCCAGCGCAG